>DATCVD010000453.1:0-7052 GCA_036567125.1 Pyrinomonadaceae bacterium
TTCTTGCCGCCCGCGATGCCGCCGATGAGCGCGCCCGCGCCCGCGCCGCCGGCGGTCGTCAGCTTGTCGCGGTGCTTCTGCCAGAAGCTGCGGCCGTGCTTGTGGCGGTCGCCGACGCAGGAGCGGTGGCGGTGCGTGGTGTTGCCGTGGCGGTGCCGGAGCGTGCCGCACTGCGCCGAAGCGGTCGCGGGCGCGACGACCGCCATGACGGCCAAAACTACTAGAACGGACAGAAGTCTCTTCATCGAATTAAACCCCCTCCGGGAAATCTTCCGAGTTGTTTAAGGGAGAGACGCGGTGCGAACAGTATCCGCCAAACGCCGGCCGCGGACAAGCGGCCGCGTCCCGGAGACGCCGGCCGGCTCACGTGCCGTTGAAGCCCGCGCGCATCCGGCGCAGGTTCGCGCCGGGGAACTTCCCCGTGGCCCTCACCGCCGCCAGCACCCGGTCGGCCTCGGCGCGCGTCGCCCCGGCATAGACGGCCATGAAGCGCTGCGTGGGCGCGGCGTTCGTGTAGTAGGTGGTGACCGGCTCGTTGCAGCGCGAGGTGAAGACCTTGCGGCGCGGGAACAGCGCCTGCGCCGCGAGCCTTTCGTCTTCCGCGACGAAGGTGTCGCAGTCCTGCTCGTCGCGCGCGCGCACGCTCTTGAGGATGACGGCGTAGAACTCCTGCGTCTCCCAGATGACGGCGCGCGGCGGAAGCTCGAAGCGCAGGTCGTGGGGCGGGAACTCGGTCGAGGTGCGGCACGCGACCGTCGGGTCGTAGCAGATTCTCGACGGCCGCGCCCGCCCGCGCGCGGGGCGGCGCTGGGCGGCCGCGCTATCGACAACTCCGAAGTCCGGCGGGGCCGCGCAGGACGTGACGAGCAGCGCGACGCAGAAGATTCTTCGTTTCATCAACCACACTCCGTTCATCGAGCGCACTCCGTTGCGGAACAGTTCCGGCAGAGCATTTCGTAAACTCTTTTTTTGCCAAGTGAGGGAGAGTGAATGCGGGGCGTGCCGCGCGCGTTCAGCGGCCGGGGCGGATGTCCGAGGCGAAGCGCGGCTCGACCTCGTAGTGCTCCTTGTACTGACCGCTGAAACCGGTGACGCGGACGCGGCGGCCCGGCCGCAGGCCGGCGCGCGGGATTTTCGTCG
Source organism: Pyrinomonadaceae bacterium (assembly GCA_036567125.1). Lineage (GTDB taxonomy): Bacteria > Acidobacteriota > Blastocatellia > Pyrinomonadales > Pyrinomonadaceae > JAIVGV01. The sequence continues at coordinate 1,141 of DATCVD010000453.1, forward strand.
AGGCGCTGACGAAGATTTGCACCTCGCCCGTGCCGTCGTCCACGAAGAAGCGGAAGCCGTATGGCGCGTCGTTCTGAACCGGCTTCGAAATCACGCCCGCGACGCTCACGAGCCGCCCTTCCGTTCCCTCGCCGACCTCGCGCGTCGAAACCTGCCGCGGGCGCGGGGCGTCGGCGACCAGCCTGCGCCGTTCGATCCCGCGCGCGTCCGCCGGGACGAGAACCGCCTTGCCGTTGCTATCGTCGAGCCGGCCCGTCACGCGCACGAGGCGGCCGACGCCGAAGCTCGTCCTCACGTTCGTGCGGACGTAAACACCTGCGCCGCTCGCGTCCTCGACGGCGAAACCCTCGTCCTCCGTGCTCGACCTGAACGCGCCGGGCGGCGTGGTCACGACGCCCTCGACCGTCACCACCGAGCCGGCGGGCAGCGCGCGCGCGGCTTTGATTGCGACGACTTCCGGCCGCGCCTGCCGGGCGGCGGGAACGGGCTGCGAACGCGTCGCAGGCGCGCTAGCGGCGTTCGGGCCGGCGGCCGCGCCGCCGTGCGTCAGCAGCGCCGCCGCCAGTGGCAGGATGATTTTGTGCGGCGTGGCCGGTCGGGGGCGTCGCATCCGTCTCGGCGGGGCGGCGGGGGCGGCCCGCTCGTCAGTAGCTGTAGAGTTCGGTGATGGCGCGCAGCACGTCGTCGATCTGCGGCAGGATCGCGTCCTCGACCTGCGGCGCGTAGGCCACGAAGGTGTCGAGCGCGCCGACGCGCCGGACGGGTGCGTCGAGCCACTCGAACAACTCCGACGCCGCGCGCGCCGCGACCTCCGCGCCGAAGCCGTGCGTCAGCGTGTCCTCGTGGACGACGAGCAGCTTGCTCGTCTTGCGCACGCTCTGCGCGACCGCCTCCCAGTCGAACGGCGCGAGCGTGCGCAGGTCGATCACCTCGGCGTTGATGCCCTGCTGCTCGGCCTGCTTCGCGGCGACGAGCGAGCGCTGGACGGTCGCGCCGTAGGTGATGATCGTCAGGTCAGTCCCCTCGCGCACCGTCCGCGCCTTGCCGAACGGGATCAGGAAGCCGTCGGGCGGGTACTGCGACTTGTTGTAGGCCTGCCGGTAGAGGTGCTTGTGTTCGAGGAAGAGGACGGGGTCGTCGCAGCGGATCGAAGTCCGCAGCAGCCCGTTCGCGTCGAGCGCGTTCGACGGGTAGACGACCCGGAGTCCGGGGACGTGCGTGAAGATCGTGTCGCCCGACTGCGAGTGATAGACCGCGCCGCCCTTCAGGTAGCCGCCGACCGGGCAGCGGATGACGACGGGGCACTTCCAGTCGTTGCCCGAGCGCCAGCGCATCAGCGCCAGCTCGTTCCTGATCTGGTGGTAGGCGGGCCAGATGTAGTCGAAGAACTGAATCTCGACGACCGGCTTCATCCCGCGCGTCGCCATGCCGATGGCGCGGCCGACGATGTTGGCCTCGGCGAGCGGCGAGTTGAAGACGCGCGCGCCGCCGAACTTGCGTTGCAGGTTCGCCGTGACCTTGAAGACGCCGCCCTTGCCCTTGACCTGATCGAGGTACTTCTCGCGCGACACGTCGGCCACGTCCTCGCCGAAGACGACGATGGCGGGATCGCGCGCCATCTCCTCGTGCAGGCAGCGGTTGATGTTGTCGACCATCGTGCCCGCGTTGCCCGAAAGCTGCCGGCCGAGTTCCGCCTCGTTGTCGAACTCCGGCGACGCCGGATCGACTTCGGGCGAATAGACGAAGTGCGTCGCCGTCGCGGGCGCGGGCTGCGGGCTGGCGAGGGCCTCGTCGGCCGCGCGGTTCACCTCCGCGTCGATCTCGTTCTTCAGCCCCTGCAACTCCTCCTGCGAGAGGAACCCTTCCTGCACGATCAGCGCGCCGAACCTTTTGACCGGATCGCGCTCGGCGTCCGACGTGCGCTCCTCGTCCGGCCGGTAGAGCTTCTCGTCGTCCGAGAGCGAGTGCGAGTAGGGGCGGATCACCTTGGCGTGGACGAGCGCCGGCCCGCGCCGCGCGCGGCAGTGCTCGACGGCCTGTCGCAGCGTCTCGAACGACTCGACCGGGTCAGTCCCGTCGCAGCGCAGCACCAGCAGGTCGGGGAAATTCTCGACGAGCCGCGACACGTCGCCGCCCGCCGTCTGCACCTCGACGGGCACGCTGATCGCGTAGCCGTTGTCCTCGATCAGGAACAGCACGGGGAGCTTCAGGTTCGACGCGGTGTTGAGCGCCTCCCAGAACTCGCCCTCGCTCGTCGTCCCGTCGCCCGACGAGCAGTAGACGACCTCGTCGCCGCGGAAGCCCGTGACCTTGTCCCTGATCTCCTCGATCAGGTTCGCGCGGTGGCTCGCCTCGGCGCACCCGACGGCCTGCAAAAACTGCGTGCCCGTCGGCGACGACTGCGAGACGATGTTCAACTTCTTGTGGCCCCAGTGCGAAGGCATCTGCCGGCCGTGCGAGTTCGGATCGGCCTCCGCGCCGACGGCCGAGAGGAGTTGTTCGAGCGCGGTCATGCCGAGTTGCAGGCAGAGGGCGCGGTCGCGGTAGTAGGGGTAGAACCAGTCGTAGCCGGGCCGCATGGCGAGGCCGGCGGCGACGAGCACGGCCTCGTGGCCCGCGCCGGAAATCTGGAAGAAGATTTTGTTCTGCCCCTTGAGCTGAATCTCCTTGTCGTCGATGCGCCGCGACAGGTACATCGTCCGGTAGATCGAAACCATCTGCTCCGCCGACAGCCCGCGGTACTCTTTCGCCTTCAACTCGGTCGCCATCCGTTTAATCCTTCGCTCTTAAAATTGCTCGTCGTACTCAGTCTCAAGCGTCATCCGGTAGTCTTCGGCCATCGACGGGTGGCCGTGGGCGCGCGCGACCTCGATGCCGCGCTCGTAAGCCCTGCGGGCCTCGGCGCGGTCGCCGGTGCGCTCGTAGGCGCGGGCGAGCATCCCGTAGGCGTTGCCCTCGTCGTCGTGCGCGGCGAGGTAGCGCGTCAGCATCCCGATCACTTCGGGGTCGCGGCCCGCCTTCTCGTACTCCTTCGCCAGCCCGAACATCACCATCGCGTTGGCGGGATCAGCCGCCAACATCTGCTCGAAGACTTCGACGCGTGAAGACATAAAAGCCGTGAATCGTGAATCGTGAATCGTGAATAGATTAAAACCAGTTCTTTCTATTCACGATTCACTATTTACTGCGCCAGCGGCTGCTTGCCGCCGGCGATGAGCTTGGCGATGGTCTGGAGTTGCATGTTGGACGTGCCCTCGTAGATCGCGCCGATCTTGGAGTCGCGCCAGAGTTTCTCGACGGGGTAGTCCTTGACGAAGCCGTAGCCGCCGTAGAGTTCGATGGCCTTGGAGGCGACGCGCTCGGCACAGCGCGAGGAGTAGAGCTTCGCCATCGCGGCCTCCTTGACGAAGGGGAGGCCGGCGTCCTTGAGGCGCGCGGCGTTATAGACCATCAGGCGCGCGGCTTCGAGTTCGGTCGCCATCTCGGCGAGTTGGAACTGCACGCCCTGAAACTTGCCGATGGCCTGCCCGAACTGCTCGCGCTCGGCCGTGTAGCGGACGGCGTGTTCGAGCGCGCCGCGCGCGAGGCCAATCATCTGCGCGCCGATGCCGATGCGCCCCTCGTTCAGGGTCTCGATGGAGACCTTGTAGCCCTTGCCGAACTCGCCCAAGAGGTTCTCCTTGGGCACGCGGCAGCCGTCGAAGATGATCTCGGTCGTCGAGCTGGCGCGGATGCCGAGCTTGTTCTCCTTCTTGCCGACGGAGAAGCCCGCGAAGCCTTTCTCGACGATGAAGGCGGTGATGCCGCGGTAGCCTTCTTCCGGGCGGGCGTTGGCGAAGACGATGAAGATTTCGGCCTCGATGCCGTTCGTGATCCAGAGCTTCTGCCCGGAGAGGACGTAGTGGTCGCCGTCTTCGACCGCCTTCGTCGCCATGGCGAAGGCGTCCGATCCCGATCCGGCCTCGGAGAGGGCGTAAGCGCCGACCGCTTCGGAGGCGAGGCGCGGCAGGTACTTCTTCTTCTGCTCGGCGCTGCCCCAGCGGATGACGGCGTTGTTGACGAGAGTGTTCTGCACGTCCATCAGCACGCCGACCGACGGGTCGACGCGCGACAGCTCCTCGACGCCGATGATCGCGGTGAAGAACGACGCGCCCGCGCCGCCGTAGTCTTCGGGCGTCTCGATGCCCATCAGGCCGAGGTCGAAGAGCTGTTTGATGATCGCCGGATCCATCTTCGCCGCCTCGTCCATGTGCTCGACGCGGGGGCGGATCTCGCCCTCCGCGAACTCGCGCACGGAGGCGCGGAACATCTGCTCGTCCTCGGAATAGACGGTCAGGGGCGCGCCTGTCAGGAGTTCTGCCGCTGCTTTACTCATCTTCGGAAAAGTCCTTCGGTTCGGGTTTTGCGGGTCGGTTTTTCGCCTGTCGGTGTACGCGCTAGCATCGCTCACCGACGCGCGTTTGGTCAACCCGAGAAAGGCCGTGAATCGCGAATCGTAAATCGTAAATAGCTCAAGACAAGAAACTGCTCAGCTTCTATTCACGGTTGACGATTCGCGACTCACGAGTCTCTTCCACGTGTCGCATTTTTCCGGCGCGGCGCGCGCGGCGGCGGGCGCGGATTTCGGGCGACAACGCTTGCGCCGTCGGGTGGCGCGCGAGTTGCCAAGACGGCGTCGTCGGGGCGGCGCGCGGCGGGTGAGGGGCGGCGGGAAAGGCGAGGTTTTTACCCGCCTCCCGCCGCGGTTTAACCGCCGCGGCCTGCCACGGCCTCGGTTGTGAAGGGTGGCGGAATGACGTATCTTGCAGGCACGTTTTCAGGAGACGACTCCGGGGGGCGCGGGTCGCGTCCCGGCCGGGTTTCGGGCATGAGTGAGCCGACGGAAGGGTTGGGCAGCGCGCGCAGGTTCGCGCCGGCCGGCGCGGTGTTCGCCGCGTTCGGCCTCGCGCTGTTCGGCTACTTCGTCTGGAAGGCCGGCCCCGACAAAATCTGGGAGCAGATCGCCGCGCTCGGCTTCGGGTTCCTCGCCGTCCTCCTCGTCTCGGCCGCGCGCCCCGCCCTGCGCACGCTCGCGTGGACGCGCTGCTTCGACTCCGAGCACACGCTCCGCTTCCGCGACGCCATCCGCGCCTACCTCATCGGCGACGCGCTCGGCAACGTGATGCCGCTCGGCATCGTCGTCTCGGAGCCGGCGAAGGCCGCGCTCGTGCGCGACCGCGTGCCGCTCACCGCGGCCGTCTCCGCGCTCGCGGTCGAGAACCTGTTCTACATGCTCTCGGTCGCGCTCTTCATCTTCGCCGGGACGGCGGCGATGCTCGCCAGCTTCCCGCTGCCGAAGCACCTGAGGATCGCGGCCTTCTCGACGCTCGGCGTCGTCCTCGTCGTGCTCACGGTCGCCTTCGTCGCGGTCAGGCGCAAGTGGCGGCCCCTGAGCCGGCTGTTGGCGTGGGCCGGCGGGAGCAATTGGGGGCGGCGCGTGGTGGGCGGGCGCACCGCCAAGATCGGCGCAATCGAGGAGCGAGTTTACGGCTTCTACGAGCGGCACGGCGCGCGCTTCCTGCCCATCCTCGCGCTCGAAGCCTGCTTCCATCTGGCGGGCGTCGCCGAGGTCTTCGTCACGCTCTACTTCATGCTCGACACGGTACCGCCGCCCGCGCAGCTCGCGCTCTCGGCCTTCGTGCTGGAGTCGGTCAACCGCGTGATCAACGTGGTCTTCAAGTTCGTGCCGATGAGGGTCGGGGTGGACGAGGCGGGGACGGGCATGTTCACGAACGTGCTCAGGCTCGGGACGACGGCGGGCGTCACGCTCGCCATCGTGCGCAAGGCCCGCGTGATCGTGTGGACGGGGGTCGGCGTCGGGCTGCTCGTGCGGCGCGGCCTCTCACTGCGCACCGCCGCCGAGGAGGCGCGCG
>DATCVD010000454.1:0-13097 GCA_036567125.1 Pyrinomonadaceae bacterium
AGGCGGCCTGCTGGCGGTTGCCGGCGTGGAAGAATCCGGCGGCCTGCCGGCGCAGGTGGACGGCGCGCGCGGTCTGCGCCGCCGCGTCAGCGCCCTCCTCCGGGTTCTGCGCGCGGCGCGAGAGCGTGATGACGCGCTCGACGAACGAGCGCAGCTCCTTCGCCTTCGGCAGGGTCGTCACGATGCGCTCCTCGCGCGAGTTGATGAGCGAGGTGGCGAGGTTGCGGAGCATCGACATCCGGTGCTCGCTCGTGCGCCCAAGTTTGCGGTGTGCGTTCAGGTGTCGCATGACGTTCTAAAAAACCATGAAGTGTGAGCGCAGGGCGACGGACTAAAGACGACTTGGTTTCAGTTCACCGTTCATCGTCCCGCGTTCAGCGTGTCTGACTATTCTTCGTCCGCCTCGTCGTCGTCGCCGACGTAGTCGAGGTCGGCCGCGTCGCCGCCGCCGGAGCCGGGGATGGGGTTGCCCTGCTCGTCGAAGGCCATGCCGAAGTCCAGCCCCATGCCGTGCAGGATGTCCTTGATCTCGTTCAGCGACTTCTTGCCGAAGTTCTTCGTGGCGAGCATCTCGCGCTCGCTGCGCTGGACGAGGTCGCGGATCGTGCGGATGTTGGCGTTCTTCAGGCAGTTGTAGGAGCGAACCGATAGCTCAAGCTCGTCCACCGAACGATCCAGCACGTCGTTTCTGGGCAGCGGCGGGCGCTCCATCGACGGGAAGGCCAGCTCGTCCACGTCCTCCTCGAAGTTGATGAAGATGGACATGTGATCCTTGATGAGCTTGGCGGCGAGGCCGATGGCGTCGTCAGGCTTGACTGAGCCGTCCGTCCAGACCTCGATGGAGAGCTTATCGAACTCGGTGTTCTGGCCGAGGCGCGCGGCGTCCACCGTGTAGTTGACCTTCTTGACCGGCGTGTGGACGGAGTCGATCGGGATGTAGCCGAGCGAGAGGTCTTCGTCGAAGTTGCGGTCGGCCGGGACGTACCCGCGGCCGCGCTTGAGGCGCATCTCGATGTTGAGTGAGCCGCCCTCGCTGACCGTGGCGATGTAGACGTTCGGGTCGAGGATCTCCACGTCGCCGTCGGCCTCGATGTCGCCGGAGGTGACTTCGCCCGCGCCGTCCTTCGTGATGGTCAAGGTCTTCGGCTGGCCGCCGTGCAGCTTGATCGGGATCTGCTTGAGGTTGAGGATCACGTCGGTCGCGTCCTCGACGACGCCGCGGATCGAGGAGAACTCGTGCTCGACGCCCTCGATCTTGACGGCCGTGATCGCCGCGCCCTCGATCGAAGAGAGCAGCGCGCGGCGGAGCGAGTTGCCGATGGTCGTGCCGAAGCCGCGCTCGAACGGCTGCGCGGAGAAGCGGCCGTAGCGCGGCGTCAGCGTCTCGTTGTCCACCGCGAGACGGCGCGGCATCTGAAAGCCCGTCCAGAGGTTGTTTTGATCCATTGCCATAATTATTCTCGCACCCGCCTCCGAAGGAAAAAAAGACGCATGCGCCGGGGCGGCGGCCGTCGCGTCGCGCGTCAAAAGAGACGTGCGCGCGGGCGGGCCGCTGCCCCGGACGCGAAAGGTTACTTGCTGTAGAGTTCGACGATGAGCTGCTCGTTGATCGACCGGTCGATGTCGTCGCGCACCGGCAGGCTGGCGACGCGCGCCGTCATGTCCGCGCCGTCGGCCGGGGCGATCCACGAAGGGCGGCCTCGGCCCGCGGCCGTCTGCCACGCGCCCTCGACGTGCGGGTTCTTGCGGCTCCCCTCGCGCACGGCGATCACGTCGCCCGCCTTGACCGCGAACGAAGGGATGTCCACCTTGCGGCCGTTGACCTCGATGTGCCCGTGGTTGACGAGCTGCCGGGCCTGCCGCCGCGACGTGGCGAAGCCCGCGCGGTAAACCGAGTTGTCGAGGCGACGTTCGAGCAGGCTGAGCAGGTTCTCGCCCGTGATGCCCTTCATGCGGGCGGCGCGCTCGAAGTAGTTGCGGAACTGGCCTTCGAGCACGAAGTAGATGCGTTTGACCTTCTGCTTCTCGCGCAGCTGCTGGCCGTAGCCGACGAGCGCCTTGCCGCGCCGCAGCGCGTTGCCGTGCTGCCCCGGCGGCTGCGTGCCGCGCTTCTCAATCGGGCACGACGGCTTGTAGCAGCGGTCGCCCTTCAGGAACAGTTTCGCGCCTTCGCGGCGGCACAGACGGCACACCGCGGCTCGATACCTAGCCACTTGATTTTTGCCTCCAGTCGGTTAAGACGGAAAAGTTTACAGATCGCTCGCGCGACCCTTCGTCCTTTAGGTTGATTAGCTTTTAGCTGTGAGCTCTTAGCTTTTAGCCAGACAGAAGACTTTGCTTTTTCCGGCTAACAGCTAATCGCTAACAGCTTCCTTAAACTCTGCGCCGCTTCGGCGGGCGGCAGCCGTTGTGCGGGATCGGCGTGCGGTCGCGGATCGCGACGACGCGGATGCCGGCGTTGTTGATGGCGCGGATGGCCGACTCGCGCCCGCCGCCCGGCCCCTTCACGCGCACCTCGCACTGGTGCATCCCGGCGTCCTGCGCCTTCTTCGCCGCCTCGAAGGCCGCCTGCTGCGCCGCGAAGGGCGTGCCCTTGCGCGAGCCGCGAAAACCCCGCGCGCCCGAAGACGACTGCGCGACGAGGTTGCCCTCAAGGTCGGTGATCGTGATCAGCGTGTTGTTGAACGTCGCCTGAATGAACACGATCCCCATGGGGATGTTCTTCTTCTCTTTTTTGCGGAAGACCTTCTTCTTGCCGCCCGCGCTTGCTTTTGCCATGAATCAGCTCTTAGCTATTAGCGGTTAGCTGTTAGCCAGACCAACAGCACCGAATACGAACCATTTAAGTTTCAGCCGCCGCCACCAGCAAACAGCTAATAGCTGACGGCTAACGGCTTCTTTACTTCTTGCCCGGGGCCTTCTTCTTGGCGACCGTGGCGCGGCGCGGCCCCTTGCGGGTGCGCGCGTTGGTGTGCGTGCGCTGGCCGCGCACGGGGAGCCCGCGGCGGTGGCGCAGGCCGCGGTAGCTGCCGATGTCCATCAGCCGCTTGATGTCCATCTGGACGCGCTTGCGCAGGTCGCCCTCGACCTCGCCCTGCCCCTCGATGATCGAGCGGATGCGCCCCAGCTGATCCTCGTTGAGGTCGCGCACGCGCGTGTCGGGCTGGATGTCCGCCTCGCGCAGGATCGAGGTCGCGCGCGAGCGCCCGATGCCGAAAATGTACGTCAGTCCGATCTGGACGCGCTTGTTGACCGGAAGATCGACGCCGACTATACGAGCCATCTTATTTCTCCGAGACTGCCGATGAGTTATCCCTGCCGCTGCTTGTGCTTCGGGTTCGTGCAGATCACGCGCACCACGCCCTTGCGGTGGATGATCTTGCAGTTGTCGCACATCTTCTTGACCGAGGCTCTGACTTTCATTTCACACCTGCCTTCTGCCGCCCGCTCACTTGTAGCGGTAAGTGATCCGACCGCGGTTGAGATCGTAGGGCGAAAGCTCGACGAGGACGCGGTCGCCGGGGAGGATGCGAATGAAGTGCTTCCTCATCTTCCCCGAAACGTGGGCCAGCACTTGGTGCTGCGTGTCCTCCAACTCGACCCGAAACATCGCGTTAGGCAAAGTCTCGACGACCTTGGCCATCACCTCGATTGCCTCTTCCTTCGCCATTTTCCACTTACTACATAGTGAAAAATACCCGCGCCGGCAAACCATGAATCCTAACACACGGGTGGGCGATCCGCCAAGCCGCGCTGGCGGCTAAACCTTAGAAACTGCTGCCGCTTCCGCCTCCGCCGATCCCGCCCGGTCGGCCCCGGAGTCCGAGACGCGGGTCAGCACCTCCGGCCCCTCCTCCGTGATGGCGACCGTGTGCTCGACGTGGGCCGACGGCCGCCCGTCCAGAGTCACGACCGTCCAGCCGTCCTTGAGCGTCTTGGTCTTCTCCGTGCCCATGTTGACCATCGGCTCGATGGCGATGACGTAGCCGGCGCGCAGCTTCGCGCCCGTGCCGGGCTTGCCGTAGTTCGGGACTTGCGGGTCTTCGTGCATCTTGCGGCCGATGCCGTGGCCGACGTACTCGCGCACGACCGTGTAGCCGTGCCGCTCGGCGTGCTCCTGCACGGCCCAGCCGATGTCGCCGAGGTGCTTGCCCGGCCAGCACTCGCGGATGGCCCGCTCAAGGCACTCCTCGGTCACGCGGATGAGCGCCAGCCACGACTCCGGCACCGTGTCGCCGATGGGGACGGTCGTCGCCGTGTCGCCGACCCAGCCGTTCAGGGTCGCGCCCACGTCGACCGAGAGGATGTCGCCGTCGCGCAGCTCGTAGTTCGACGGGAAGCCGTGGACGACCTGCTCGTTGACGGAGGCGCAGATCGAGTAAGGGTACTTGTGGTAGCCCTTGAAGGTCGGGAGCGCGCCCGCGTCGCGGATCATGCGCTCGGCCGCGGCGTCGAGTTCGAGCGTCGTGATGCCGGGCCGCGCCATCCGGCGCAGCGCCTCGCGCACCTCGCCCGCCAGCCGCCCGGCCGCGCGCATCTTCTCCAAGTCCTTCTTCGACTTCCCGATAATCATAAAAGGCCGCGAACGGTGAACGGATCAGAGCAGGCTCCGTCTATTGACCATTCACTATCTTTTCCACGTCCGCGTAGATCGCTTCGACCTCGCGCGTCCCGTCAACGCGGCGGAGGCGGTGCGACTGCTCGTAGTAGTCGAGGAGCGGCCGCGTCTGCTCCTCGTAGGTTTCGAGCCTGACCCTGATCTTCTCGGCCGTGTCGTCGGAGCGGTGGACGAGCGCCGCCTCCGGGTGCAGGTCGCAGAAGCCCTCGCGCCGGGGCGGCTTGAAATAGACGTTGTAAATCTCGCCGCAGGCGGGGCAGCTGTACCGCCCCGTGACGCGCTTCTCCAGATAGTCGGACGGCGTGTCGACGAGCACGGCCTGAATCTTGTTGCCCTGCTCGGCCGCGAGCTTTTCGAGCATCGCGGCCTGCGCGGTCGTGCGCGGGAAGCCGTCGAGGACGTAGCCGCGCCGGCAGTCATCGCGGTTCGTGCGCTCCTGCACGACGCGGACGACCAAGTCGTCCGAGACGAGCTTGCCCGCCGCCTGCACCTCGCGGACTTCGCGCGCGAGCGGCGTGGCGGCCTGCGCCAGCTCGCGGAAGATGTCGCCCGTCGAAATCTGCGGCAGGCCCGTGCGCTCCTGCAAGAGACGCGCCTGCGTCCCCTTGCCCGCGCCCGGCGCTCCCATCAGCACGACGATCTTCGACATAAGAGCAGAGTCAGAGGTTAGAGGTTAGAGGTTAGACGAAATCAGTTTCTTTACTGACCTCTGACCTCTGTTTTTTGTTACCCACGGCGGCCTCGGAGGCGGCCGCCACCGCCGAGGAAGCCCTCGTAGTTGCGCATCACGAGCTGCGCCTCGATCTGCGCGACCGTGTCCATGGCGACGCCGACGAGGATGAGCAGGCTGGTTCCGCCGAAGTAGAACTGGTAGCCCATGCCGCGCGGGATCCACCCCAAGCCGGGCGTCGTGCTGAAGAAGTTTTCGAGGCCCGCGCCGAAGAACGGGAGGCGGCCGACGTTGAAGCCGCTTAGCATGATCTGCGGCAGCAGCGCGACGAGCGCGAGGTAGATCGCGCCGACCGTCGTCAGGCGCGTCAGGATCACGTTCAGGTGCTCGGCCGTGTTGCGGCCGGGCCGGATGCCGGGGACGAACCCGCCGTGCTTGCGCAGGTTGTCGGCCACCTCCTCGACGTTGAAGATGATCGTGATGTAGAAGAACGTGAAGATGACGATCAGGCTGAGGAAGATCAGCTCGTAGTACGGGTCGCCGCCGTGGAACTGCTGGAAGAAGGTGTGCACCGTGTTCTTCCAGCTCCCCGGGTTGTTCGGGTCGGGCTGGATGAACTGCAGGATCGTCTGTGGGAACGCCAGCATCGACGACGCGAAGATGACCGGGATGACGCCCGCCATGTTGATCTTCAGAGGCATCGCCGTCTGCTGCCCGCCGACCAGCTGGCGGCCGACGTGGCGCTTGGCGTAGCTGATCGGCACCTTGCGCCGCGCCTGCTCGACGAAGACGATGAAGGCGATGAGCAGGACGAGCACCGCGACGAGCGCGATGACGCCCAAGACCTCGAAGGCGTCGCCGCTGCGGAGCTTGAGGAACACCTGCCGGACGCCGCTCGGCAGCCCGATGATGATGCCGGCGAAGATGAGCAGCGAGATGCCGTTGCCGATGCCGCGCTCCGTGATCTGCTCGCCGAGCCACATCACGAAGACCGTGCCGGTGGTGAGCGTGACGACGGTCGTGATCAGGAAGGACCACGTATCCTCGCCCACGCCGTTCGCGGCCAGCCAGCGCGCGACGATGGTCGTCTGGAAGACGGCCAGCACCACGGTCAGGTAGCGCGTCCACTGGTTGAGCTTCTGGCGGCCGGCCTCGCCCTCCTCCTGCAACTTCTTCAGCGACGTGAAGACGGTCGTCATCAGTTGCAGGATGATCGAGGCGGTGATGTAGGGCGTGACGCCGAGCGCGAAGACCGAGATGGTCTGGAAGTTCCCGCCGGAGAACAGGTCGAGCACGCCGAGCAGGGTGCTCCCGACCTCCTGCCAGACGCGCGCGAGCTGATCCTTGTTGATGCCGGGCGCGGTGATGTGCGCGCCGAAGCGGTAGATCGCCAGCAGGCCCAGCGTGAAGAAGATGCGCTTCCGCAGGTCGGGCACCTGAAACATGTTGCGGACGGCGGCGAAAAACTTTTCCATGATCAGCCTTTGATAGCTGTTAGCTATTAGCCGTTAGCTTTCAGCTTGCTGGACGCCGGCAAGCCGACGAGTTTTGCTGCTGCTCAAATGATCGAGGGGATCGAACAAGCCAACAGCTAACGGCTAACAGCTAACAGCTTTAAAGCACTGAAGACGCTCGGCGGGGAGCCACTGCTTCCCCGTCCTTAAGCGTCCTCAGCGCGGGCCTCGCGTGCGGGTTGTCAAACCCCCGGTGACTACTGCTGCTGCGGCGGCGTCTCGACGGGCACGAGCGCGTCCGCCTTGTGGAAGGAGGAGACGACGTTGGCCGTGCCGCCCGCCGCCTCGATCTTCTGGCGCGCGCTCTTGGTGAAGCGGTGCGCCGAGACGGTCAGCGCCTTCGTCAACTCGCCCGTGCCGAGCACGACGATGTCGCGCTTGCCCTTGGCGACGACGTGGCGCTCGCGCATCACGTCGGGCGTGACCGACTCGTCGGCCTCGAAGCTGCGCTCCAAGGTGTCGAGCGTGATCTCAGTCCACTGCTTCTTAAAAATGTTCGTGAAGCCGCGCTTCGGGAGCCGCCGCTGCAAGGGCATCTGGCCGCCCTCGAAGCCGGTCTTGCCCGAATAGCCGGAGCGGGACTTCTGGCCCTTGTTGCCGCGGCCCGCCGTCTTGCCCAGACCCGAACCGGGGCCGCGCCCCACGCGCTTCTTCTTGTGCGTCGAGCCTTCCGGCTTCCGCAGGTTGTTCAGACCGATTGCCATCTCAAACCTCGTGCATAGTAAATCGTAAACCGTGAATAGAAAAAGGCGGCCGGCCCACTCCTATTCACGATTCACGATTCACGATTTACTACTCGACTATCCGCAGCAGGTGCGGAACTTTGTTGACGAACCCGCGCATCGAAGGCGTGTCGGGCCGCTCGACGATCTGGTTGAGCTTCCGCAGGCCGAGGCTCTTCACGATCTGCTTGTGCGCCTTCGTCGCCGCGATGACGCTGCGGTAGTACTGGATGCGGATCGTGCCGCCGCCCGCCGCCTGCTCCCTGTTCTCGGACATGATTACAACTCCTCGACCTGCTTGCCGCGCAGGCGCGCGACTTCCATCGGGTCTTTCATGTTGAGCAGGCCGGCGAAGGTGGCGCGCACGACGTTGTGCGGGTTGGCCGATCCCAAGACCTTCGTCCGCACGTCGTGGACGCCGGCCGCCTGCATCACGGCGCGCACCGCGCCGCCCGCGATGACGCCCGTGCCGGGCGAGGCCGGCTTCATCAGCACGCGGCCCGCGCCGTACTCGCCGACGAACGGGTGCGGCAGCGTGTTGTTGATGAGCGGGACGCGGATCAGGTTCTTCTTCGCCGCCTCGATGCCCTTCTTGATCGCGAGCGGCACCTCGCGCGCCTTGCCCGTCCCGAAGCCGACGTGGCCCGCCTCGTCGCCGACGACCACGAGCGCCGCGAACGACAAATTCTTGCCGCCCTTGACGACCTTCGTCACGCGGTTGATCGAGATGACCTGATCTTTGAGGTCAAGCCCGCCCGCCGGAATCCTCACCTTTGGTTGTCTCATGGCTCTTTAAAATTCCTACTCGGCCCCAGCCGCCGCCTGCTCGCCGCCGTCCGCGTCGGCCCCCTGAGCCGCCGCCGATTCGTCCCGGTTCAGCCCCGCCTCGCGCGCCGCGTCCGTCAGGGCCTTGACGCGGCCGTGGTAGACGTAGCCGCCGCGGTCGAAGACGACGCTGCTGATGCCGGCGCTGATGGCGCGCTCGGCGATGGCGCGCCCCACCCGCTGCGCCGCGTCGATGTTGCCGCCCGACGCGCCGCGCAAGTCCTTCTCGGTCGTCGAGGCGGAGGCGAGCGTGCGCCCGCGCTCGTCGTCGATGACCTGCGCGTAGATGTGGTTCAGGCTGCGGTAGATCGCCAGCCGCGGCCGCTCGGCCGTCCCCGCCACCTTCTTGCGGATGCGCCGGTGGACGGCCCGGCGAACCTCTGCCCTGTCCTTCTGTGCCATCTCAAACCTCGTAAATCGTGAACCGTAAATCGTTAATCGTAGGGACAGATTTTTTCTCTATTTACGATTCACGATTTACGATTTACGGCCTTAGCTATTTGCCCGTCTTGCCGGGGCGCAGCTTGAGCTGCACGTCGGCGTAGCGGACGCCCTTGCCCTTGTACGGGTCGGGCTTGCGCAGGTTGTGCATCTCGGCCGCCACCTGCCCGAGCTTCTGCTTGTCGATGCCCGACAGCGTCAGCGTCAACTGGTACTGCGGGATCGACGACTTGGTCGGGACGCGCTCCGACTTCACGTCGATGCCTTCGGGCAGCGGGAACTCGATGGGGTGCGAGTAGCCCAAGCTGAAGACGATCCGCTTGCCCTGCACGTCGGCCTTGTAGCCGACGCCGACCACGTCCATCTGCCGCGAGAAGCCCTCGGTGACGCCGACGATGGCGTTGTTCGCCAGCGCGCGCGCCAGCCCGTGCTTCGCCGCCAGCTCGTCCGACGCGCGCTCGGCCTGCAACTGCCCGTCTTCGAGCCGGAACGTGATGCCTTCGGGGACGGGCGTCCGCAGCGTGCCCTTCGGCCCCTTCACCTCAAGCTCACGCTCGCCGACCGTGACCGTCACGCCCTTCGGCACCGCGATAACTTTCTTTCCGATGCGAGACATAATTTCAACCTTCGTTTAAGAATTCAGGAGTCGGAACCCAGAACCCAGAATGGTCGGCGGCGGCCGCTTTTATTCTGACCCCCGGAATCCGTCTTCCGGCTTCTAGTAGATCGCCGCCAGCACCTCGCCGCCGACGTTCTCGCGGCGGGCGCGCTTGCCCGACATCAGGCCGCGCGAGGTGGAGACGATGTTGACGCCGTAGCCGCCCAAGACCTTCGGGATGTCGGTCGCGCCCATGTAGACGCGCCGTCCCGGCTTGGAGACGCGCTCAAGGTGCGAGATGGACGACGTGCCGCGCGTGTCGTAGCGCAGGAAGATGCGCAGCGTCCGCTTCGGCCCCTCGCCCTTGACGACGAAGTTGTTGATGTAGCCCTCTTCCTTCAGGATGCGGGCGATTTCCAGTTTCAGCTTCGACGCCGGGATGTCTACCCGCGAGTGCTTCGCCGCGATGGCGTTGCGCATCCGCGTCAGCATGTCGGCAATAGGGTCAGTCATTACTTCAACTCCAAAGGAAGCTATTAGCTTTTAGCCGTTAGCCGTTAGCCGAACCGCGACCGGCGGCCGGAACCCTTCAACTACAGCTTCACTCAAAGCTAATAGCTAAAAGCTAACAGCCAATAGCCGTTCTTCACCAACTCGACTTGACGACGCCCGGAATCTGCCCTTGCAGCGCCAGCTCGCGGAAACAGATGCGGCACAGCTTGAACTTGCGCAGGTAGCCGCGCGGCCGGCCGCAGCGGTTGCACCGCGTGTAGGCCCGCGACGAGAACTTCGGATGCCGTTTCGCCTTAGCGATCAGAGATTTCTTTGCCATGTAACCTCAGAGGTTAGAGGTCAGAGGTGAGAGGTTAGTTCCGGTCTTTAACTGACCTCTAACCTCTGACCTCTAACCTCTGTCTTACTGTTGCCTGAACGGCATCCCCAGCGCCTTCAACAGCGCGCGGGCCTGCTCGTCGTCGCGCGCGGTCGTCACGATCGAGATGTTCATGCCGCGCGTCTTGTCCACCTTGTTGAAGTCGATTTCGGGGAAGATGAGCTGGTCGCGGATGCCGAGCGTGTAGTTGCCGCGCCCGTCGAATGCCTTCGGGCTGACGCCGCGGAAGTCGCGCACGCGCGGCAGCGCGACCGACACCAGCCGGTCTAAGAATTCGTACATCCGGTCGCCGCGCAGCGTGACCATCGTGCCGATGGGCATCCCCTGCCGCAGCTTGAACTGCGCGATGGACTTCTTCGCCTTCGTCACGACCGGCTTCTGGCCGGCGATGGCGCGCAGCTCGTCGGCCGCCGTGTCGATCACCTTGGAGTTGGCGACCGCCTCGCCCATGCCCATGTTGATGACGATCTTCTCAAGCCGCGGCACGGCCATCGCGTTCGCGATCTCGAACTCTTTGGCGAGCGCCGGCGCGATCTCTTTCGTGTAACGCTCTCTCAGTCTCGCTGCCATCTCTTCCCCACCTTCTCGCCTGGGTCTCGCCCGCGCCCCCGGCGCGGCGTTTCCAAGCTCGCGTTCTTAAAACTTCCGAAACCCTTAACCCTTCTTGCCCTCGATCACTTGGCCGCTGCGCGACGCGATACGGTTCTTCGAGCCGTCGTTGCCCACGTCGTAGCGCACGCGCGTCGGCTTGCCCGTGTCGGGATCGACCAGCTGGACGTTCGAGATGTTGATGAACGCCTCGCGGTCGATGATGCCGCCGCCGCGGTTGTTGCCGGGGTTCGCCTTCTGGTGCTTCTTCACGACGGCGACGCCCTCGACCTTGACCTTGCCCTCGCCCGGCTTCACTTCGAGCACGCGCCCGCGCTTGCCGTTGTCGCGGCCCGCGATGACGACCACCTGATCGCCCCGCCTGATCTTCGCCCGCCTGACTCCCGTGTTAGCCATCTTCAAATCACCTCCGGCGCGAGCGAAACGATCTTCATGAAGTTCCGGTCGCGCAGCTCGCGCGCGACCGGCCCGAAGACGCGCGTGCCGATGGGCGTGTCGTCGGCCTTGATGAGCACGACCGCGTTCTGATCGAAGCGGATGTACGTCCCGTCGCGGCGGCGCACCTCCTTGCGCGTGCGGACGATGACGGCGTTCTGCACCGTCCCCTTCTTCACCGCCCCGTCGGGCGCGGCCTCCTTGACCGTCACCTTGATGCGGTCGCCGAGGGAAGCCTTGCGGCCCGTCGAGCCGCCGATGCCCATGATCATTTCGACGCGGCGCGCGCCCGAGTTGTCGGCGACGTCCAAAGACGTCTGCATCTGAATCGCCATCACTCACCTCGTAAATCGTAAATCGTTAATCGTAAATCGTTGTTCTGTCCATTCGCGATTTACGATTTACGATTCACGGCTTTTACTTCGCTGCCTTCTGCACGATCTCGACGACGCGCCAGCGCTTGCGCGCCGAGAGCGGTCGGGTCTCGACGATGCGCACCTTGTCGCCGGTCGTGGCTTCGAGGTCGTTGTGCGCCATGAACTTCGACGTGCGGCGCACGTAGCGGCGGTACTTCGGGTGCTTGACCAGACGGTCGACGCGCACCACGACCGTCTTCTGCATCTTGTCCGAAGCGACGACGCCGACCTTCTCGGCGCGGCGGCCGCGCCGCTTCGCCTCGCCGCCCGTCGCGTCGCCCGCCTGAGCGTCGACGCCGGTAGACAACTCCTGCGCGAGCGTCTGGCCCGACTCGGTCGTCGCCTCGGCGCGCGTCTCGTCCGTCGCGGCGGCGCGGTCGGCCTTCGCCTCCTGCTCCGTCCCGCCCTGCTCTAAATTCTCTTTCGACATCTCAATCCTCGTGAATCGTCAATCGTAGATCGTAAACAGATCAGACAGAGAATCGTTCAACCAGTGTTCACGATTTACGATTCACGATCTACTTTCCTGCCGCCGCCTGCTCGCCCTTGCGCTCGCGCAAGAGGGTCTGGACGCGGGCCAGCGTCTTCTTCTCGCGGCGGGCGGCGTTGATGGCGTCCATCTCGCCGAGCGCCAGCTTGAAGTTCAGGCGGAACAGCGCCTCTTTGATGCGCGCCGCCTCCTCGCGCAGATCGTCGTCCGACAGATTCTGCAAGCGCTCCAACTCTTCTCGCCTCTTTGCCATTAGACCGCGCCCCCTTCCTGCTCGGCGCGCGTGACGAACTTGACCTTGATCGGGAGCTTCTGCGCCGCCAGCCGCATCGCCTCGCGCGCGATGTCCTCGGGCACGCCCTCGATCTCGTAGAGGATGCGGCCCGGCTTGACGACCGCGACCCAGTACTCGGGCGCGCCCTTGCCCTTGCCCATGCGGGTCTCGGCCGGCTTCTTCGTGATCGGCTTGTCGGGGAACATCCTGATCCAGATTTTGCCGCCGCGCTTGACGTGGCGCGTCATGGCGATACGCGCGGCCTCGATCTGCCGGTCGGTGATCCACGCCGGCTCTAACGCTTTCAGGCCGTACTCACCGAAGCTGATCTCGGCGCCGCGGGTCGCCTGACCCGTCATCCGCCCCTTCATCTGCTTCCGGTGCTTGACCTTCTTCGGCATCAACATGGCGAATACCCTTTAGCTGTTAGCCATTAGCTATTAGCTGTTAGCCAAACAGTGTCTCTGATTCTGCCTTGCTGTTTTCTCTTGCTAATAGCTAACAGCTAATAGCTAACAGCTTCTCTACCCTCTGTCGCCGCGCGGCCTGCCGCGGTCGCCGCGGTCGTCGCGGCCCTCGCGCTCGCGGCGGGT
>DATCVD010000455.1:0-3233 GCA_036567125.1 Pyrinomonadaceae bacterium
CGCGGGCTCGCGCCTCCGCCCCGCCGGCCGGCTACTGGCCGCTCGAAAAGAGCGCGCCGCTCGTAGAACGCACGCAGGCCACGCGCCTCGCGCCCGATCTCTCGCACCTGACGGCGGGCGAGAGAACCGCGGTCGCCCGGCTGCTCGAAGTCGGCAAAATTTTTCAGGAGCTTTACGAGCAGCAGCGCCACGCGCGCGCGTTGCCCGCGCGCGACGAGCTGCAACTCGCCGACCGACGCCTCGGCTCGCCCGCCGCCACGCAGAACCTGCTCACGCTCTACCGCCTCTTTCAGGGGCCGATTGCCACCACCCTCGAAAACCGGCGCGAGCCGTTCTTAGACGTTGACCCGGTCGTGCCCGGCAAGAACGTCTACCCGTGGGGCGTGAAGAAGGAGGAGATCGAAGCCTTCTTGGCGGCGCACCCCGAACGGCGCGACTCGATCCTCGATCTGCGCTCGGTCGTCCGCCGCGCCGACACGCCCAGCCTGCGCCGCGATCTGCTGACGCTCCGGCAGCACCCGGCCGTCTCCGTGCTGCACCCCGGCCTCGTCCAAGATTTGACGCGCCTCGCCGCGCGCCCCGACCCGAAAAGTTTCTACGCCGTCCCCTACTCGGTCGCCTACGCCGAACAGCTCACGCGCGCCCACGCCCTCCTGAACGAAGCGGCCGACGCCGTCAACAAGGACGACGAGGAGTTCGCCCGCTTCCTGCGCAACCGCGCGCGCGATCTTTTGTCGGACGACTACGAGTCGGGCGACGCGGCGTGGATCACGGGCCGCTTCAAAAATCTGAACGCGCAGATCGGCTCCTACGAGGTCTACGACGACGAACTCTACGGCGTCAAAACCTTCTTCGCCCTGAGCCTGCTCGCCACGCGCCGCGAGGAGAGTCAGGCTTTGCGCGCGGCGATGCGCGGCCTGCAGGAACTCGAAAACTCGCTGCCCTACAAGCAGCACAAGCGCGTGCGGGAAGACATCCCCGTCGGCGTTTACGACGTCGTGGCCGACTTCGGCCAGTCGCGCGGCGGCAACACCGCCACGATCCTGCCGAACGAGAACTACCTCGCGCGCCGCTACGGCCGCACGATCTTGCTGCGCGCCAACATCATGCGCAGCCCCGAAATCTTCGAGTCCACGAACCGCGCGTGGGAGGCGGCGGTCGCGCCCCCGCACGCGAAGGAACTCACCCCCGACGGCACCTTCTACCGCACGCTCTGGCACGAGGTCGGCCACTACCTCGGCGTCGACGCGACGCGCGACGGCCGCGACCTCGACACCGCGCTGCAAGACGCTTCGAGCCTGCTCGAAGAGATGAAGGCCGATCTCGTCTCGCTCTACGTCGCCGCGGCCCTGCGCAAGCAGGGCTACTACACGGACGCGCAGCTGCGCTCCGTCTACGCGAGCGGCGTCCACCGCGTCCTCCAGAACAACCGCCCGCGCCGCGATCAGCCCTACAACACGATGCAGCTCATGCAGTGGAATTTCTTCCTCGAAAACGGGCTGCTGGAGTTCGACCGCGCGTCGCGGCGTCTGAAGATCGACTACGGCAAGTACCACGACGTGGTCGGGCGTCTACTGGCGCGCGTGCTCGAAGTGCAATATCAGGGCGACCGCGCGGCGGCCGAGCAGTTCGTCGGGCAGTACACGGCGTGGGACGACACCCTGCACGGCGCGGTCGCCCAGAACATCCGCGACCAGCAGCGCTACCGCTTCCGCCTCTTCCGCTACGCCGCGCTCGGCGAATGACGAAGGAGGAGCTAGGAGCTGGGAGCTAGGGGTTAGGGGTTAAGATGATCGGCGGCGGCGACCCGTTTTCACCATCCCTAAATCCTAAATCCTAATTCCTAACTCCTGATTCTCCTCCTTGTCAGCCGCCGGCCGCCGCACGTATGCTGTGAGCCGGCCGCGGCCCGGTGGCAGCTCCCTCGGTCAAAGCGTTGGCGCGACAGGGGAAAGCGGAGAAATTTCGGGCGGGCAGGGCAACGACGCGCGGAAAGGCAGGCATCACAGCACGCGGGGTGTAACTCGCTCACGCGCCGCGGTTTTCCACGAAAACGCGCGCCCGTCGGGCCTCCCCCGTCGAGCGCTCTGCCGAACCCGCTTCCCGTCGGTCGGGCATTGGAGACGAAATGACTCTGACAACCCTCTGTCCTCCGGCCGGTTTGGGACACGTGACCACAGCCGAGACAGAGAAATTCTCCGACCAGAGTCCCACGTCCGACTACGCCCTCGCGCAGCGGGCGCACGGGGGCGACATGGCGGCGTTCGAGGAGTTGTACGCGCGCCACAACCGGCGCGTCTACTCGCTCTGCCTGCGGATGACGGGCAACACCTCCGAGGCCGAAGACCTCGCGCAGGAGGCGTTCATCCAGCTCTACCGCAAGATCGGCTCTTTCCGCGGCGAGTCGGCCTTCACCACTTGGCTGCACCGCCTCACCGTCAATCAAGTCCTGATGCACTTCCGCAAGAAGGGCATCAAGATGGAGCAGACGACCGACGACGGCGAGACGCCCACGCAGATCGTGCGCGGGACGGAGAACCCGAACGCGATGCCGGTCGTGGATCGCATCGCGCTCGACCGCGCCATCGCCCTGCTCCCGCCCGGCTACCGCACGGTCTTCGTCCTCCACGACGTGGAGGGGCACGAGCACGAGGAGATCGCGCGGCTGCTCGGCTGCTCGGTCGGCACGTCGAAGTCGCAGCTCCACAAGGCGCGGATGAAGCTGCGCGGGCTGCTCAGGCAACAGAACCCGCCGGCGTAGCTTCCAACAGCGTCGGACGCGCGTTCCCCGGCGCGACGCCAGCGCCCGCCCCCTCAGACGGCGCGCTGCAAACCACGGTCGAAAGATCGCGACGAGCGGGCGCGGCCCCGGCCGCGAGTTTTGAAAAGATGCGCCGCCGCATGAAATCTTGAAACGGCCCGAAGCGTCCGGTCGGAACCGGAAGTTCGGAGCGAGGGCCGCGCGCCCGCCGGGCGCGAGAGGTTAGACGGAAGATGAACTGCGAGAAGTGTCAGGAGTTGCTGAGCGAGTTGCTCGACGGCGGGCTGCCCGCCGAGCGGCGCGCGGGGATGAACGCGCACCTCGACGCCTGCTCCGAGTGCGCGGCGGTTAGCGAGGAGTTGTCTTCGATCATCGGCGTCGCGCACGACAGCCGCGCCGCCGTCAGCGCGCCGCCCAACGAGCGCGCGCTGTGGCTCCGCATCCGCAACAGCATCGAGGCCGAGCCGGCGTC
>DATCVD010000456.1:0-3101 GCA_036567125.1 Pyrinomonadaceae bacterium
CTGGCTGCTGCTCGCTTTGGTCGGGTGGGCCGCGCGCCGCCCCGCGCCGCTGGTCTGGTGCTCTTGGGAGACGCTCGCGGCGCAACTCGCGCGCGCCGGCGGCGGCGGAAACGACCGGGTCGTGACCGTGTACGCGGGGGAAGAACTCGCCGCCTACCACCTCTGGCACGCGCTCGACGGGCAAGAAGGCGGCGGCGCGAAGTTCCGCGTCGCGGTCGTCAAAAACGTCCCCGGCCTCGTCGAAGACCGCGCCTTCTTCCTGCCGCGCGGCTTCGACGAAATCGGCGTCGAGAGCGCCGACGCTGCCCTCGGCGGCGACGACTTCTGGATCGCCTTCCGCGCCCCGGCCGCGGACACGGATCACCCGCTGCTCCGCGCGCTCGCCGCGCGCGGCTACCAGACGTGGCAGCGCTTCGAGGCGACGGCGCAGGGCCAGCGCGTGACGCTCGTCCGCGCGACGAGGCGCTGAAAGGCTTCGCGCGAAGGCGCAAAGGTGAAGGCCGAGGGGGAGGGTTCGTGTACCAGATTCAACTGCTGCTGCCGCTCTACGATAACGAGGGGCGAGACTTCGCGCGGGCCGAGTTTGCGCGCGTGCGCGACGAGCTGGCCGAGAAGTTCGGCGGCATCACCGCCTACACGCGCGCGCCGGCCGAGGGCGTCTGGAAGGACGCCGAGGGCGGGGTCACGCGCGACAGCGTCGTCGCCTTCGAGGTGGTGGCCGAGACGCTTGAGCGCGACTGGTGGGCCGGCTACCGCGACGCGCTCGCCGCGCGCTTCCGGCAGGATGAGGTGCTGATCACGGCGACGCGCGTCGAGCGGCTGTGAGGGCTGTCGGGCGGGCGGCGAAGTCCGGCGCGCACGGATGAGAGCCGGCGCGCGCATAAACTAAGGGCCGGCGCGTTCGTGCGCGCCGGCCCCTTTGCGTGTGCGAATTGTCGCGCGGCGCGGGTCGCCGGGGAGAGAAGTCGAACTCGGCCGCGCAGTCGAGTCAGCGGCTGCGCGGCTGCTTCCGGTCGAGCATCTCTTGCAGGTATTGCGCGTAGTCGGCGGCGTTCAGTTCCTTGAGGCGCGCGAGGCGCTCCGCGGCCTCGTCGCGCCGGCCGAGCGCGGCGAGCGAGAGGCCGGCGATGTAGTGCGCCCCGGCCGCGTCGGGCTTCAACTTCGACGCCTTGTCGGCGGCCGCGAGCGCGTCGGCGTACTTCTTCAGGCCGTAGAGAGACTCCGCGAGGTTCTCGTGCACCTCGGCGTCGCCGGGTTCGAGGCGGGCGGCCGTCGCGAGCGACTCCGCGGCCTCCGCGTGGCGATCCGTCGCGTTGTAGATCGCGCCGAGACGCAGGTGTCCGGGCGCGTACTTGGGATCGATCCTGAGCAGCCCGCCGAAGCTCTCCTCGGCCTCGGCCAAGCGGCCCGCCTTGAAGTGCTTCTCGCCCTCGGCGAGGTAGGCGCGCGCGGCCGCGTCGAGCGCGCGGTTCGCGTCGTCGGCGCGGCCCAGTTTGATGTACATCAGCGCGAGGTTGAAGTGGGCCTGCGCGTAAGCAGGCTCGATCTCGGTGGCGCGCCTGAAGGCGGCGACCGCCTCGTCGTTGCGCCCCAGAGCGAAGTAGGCGCTGCCCATGTTGTTGTGCGCGGCGGCGTACTGCGGGTGCGCGCGCAGCGCCTCCGCGTACTGCGCGACGGCCCGCCCGAAGCGGCCGGCCGCGAACTCCTTCAAGCCCTTCTCGACGAGCGCGGCGGCCTTGCGCTCTTCGGGCGTGGCGGCGCGCAGGACGCCCGGCTTCCCCGCGCGCCGCGCCTCGGACGGGAACTTCGAGAAGGGTTTTCGCTCTTCGAGCCGCCGCTGGTTGACCTCCTCGATGGAGCGGCGCGACATCTCCGCGCGCCGCTCCATCAGCGTGCGGTAGGACGCGTCGGGGTCGGGCGCTGGCATCTGCGCCCGCGCCGCCGCGGCCGACGCCGAGAGCACGCACAACGACAGCGCCGTGCGGCGGAGGACGCGCGCGGCCTGCGCGCGGCGCGCTGATCTTGGTTTCATAACCGGCCTCCCGTCAGGGCCGCGTTCGCGGCGGCGGCCGGCACATCTTACACCAACCGGCCCGGCCGCACCCGCCGAACCTCACCGAGAAAAGGCCCGGCCGCCGCCGCGAGACATGGACTAAAAGGCCCGGCCGCCGCGGGGTCTCTCCGAACCCGCGGCGGCCGGGCCTGTTCGGGCCGGGGCGACTCCCCGCCACGGCCCTCTCGCGCGGCGGGTTGCGTCGAGCCGCCGCGCGATTGTTGCGTGAGGACGTTCTAGGCGCAGCCGAAGCGCGCGCGGTACTCGGTCGAGGACAGGAAGGCGTTGATGCTGTCGTTGTAGCACTGCGTGCTGCACCCCGGACAGTTGTACTGGGAGGTGCTGTTGGCGACGCAGTTGTTCAGGCTGCCGAGCCAGAACTTGTAGCCGAGGCGCTGCCAGTCGTCGGGCGGCTGGTTGGAGAAGCGCCGCAGATAGACGACGTACTCCAACTCGACGAAGTCGTCGTTGTTGTAGATCTCGAACGGCAGCGGGTTAAAGGGGTCGGGGACGTTGCTGAGGCCGAAGGTCATCGACTGCGCGCGGAACTCGGGGTGATCCCACATCCGGCGCGACAGCTTCACGCGCTCCGTGTTGTAGCAGGCGAAGTTGCCGGCGTGGAGGCAGGAGTTGAGCGGGGCCACGTCGTTCGCCAGTTCCGCGCCCGTCGGCTCGCGGTTGAGGAAGTCGCGGTACTGCTGGGCGACGAAGAAGAACGGCTCGTCGATGGGGTTCGAGCAGGGCGTCGGCGTCGGCTCCGGGTAGCAGCCCGGACAGCAGTCGATGCAGTCGTCGATGGGCCGCAGCGAGGCCTGCGCGCCGTCCTTCTGAACTTTCACCTTGGCGTCCTTCGCCGCCTTCTGCGCGAGGATCAACTGAGCCGCGCCGAGACACAGCATCACCGCGAGGATCGAGTACATAACTCTCTTCATGATTCTGTTTCTCCCTTGTGGCCTTCGAGGGGCCAACTCTTTCAGGCCGCGGCACGCCTGCTTCCGGCGGCCGGCGGTTCGGGGTGAGGCGCTGCGGGCGCGGCGCGGCGTCCCCG
>DATCVD010000457.1:0-4784 GCA_036567125.1 Pyrinomonadaceae bacterium
GGGCGGCCCTTCGGGGCGATGATCATCTCGGCGTCCGTGACGAACTCGCCCCTCAGGGCGCGCGCGAGGGGGACGTCTTCCTCGCTCATCAGCGTCCGGCCGTCCGCCGCGTACAGGTCGTAGTACTCGGCCCAACGGCTCGGCGGCAGCGGCGCGGCCGGCAGCCCGTGGAACTCGCGCGCCGCGCGGTTGAAGAGCGTGAGGACGCCCGCGGCGTCGCAGGCGACGATGCCGTCCTCGACGTTCTCCAGCACGGCGGCGAGGAACGCCTGCTGCCCGTGCGGCGACCGAGACTCCCCCTGCTCACTCATCTCTTTACGCCCTCTACTTAACCGCCCCGTCCCCGCCCCGCGCCAGAGCTTTGCCGACGGCGCTGATCACCTTCCACGTGCTCGCGTCGCTGTCGAAGACGGTGTTGAGGCCCTGCTCCTCCATCGGCGGATCGCCCATGTAATTGTCGCCCGCCTTCCAGAAGGTCTGGCCCTTCACCGGCCGCGCCGTCCCGCCGAAGGCCCAGAAGTTCGCGCCGGCGACGTGCCGCCCCGCGCGCGCGTGCTGTTCGACGACCGAGAATATCTTGGCGTAGTAGCTGTCCCTCAGCGCCGTCGTGGCGTTCACGTCGAACGAGTGGGCGTCGCGGGGGAGGCCGAACTCCTCGATCACCAGCGGCTTCCCCAGCCTCTCGGCGACGGGGAGGTGCTGGCCGATGTAGCTCGCGGTCTTTTCGACCACGTCGGCGAACCCTTCTTCGACCCCGTGGCCCGCGAACCACGACCAGTTCTTCGGCCAGATGTGGATCGTCAGGTAGTCGACGTTCCGGTCGGCGTGAATCTCCTCGTAGAGCTTCAAGTCCTCCGTGCCCATGTAGCCCTCGTGCCCCGTGGTGACGAGGTGGTTCTTGTCCCGCGCCTTGATCAGCGCGGCCACGTCGCTCACCCACCGCCGGTACGCTTCGGCCGCGGCCGGCCTCATGGGGCGCGGCTCGTTCGCCAGCTCCCACGCCATGATCGTCGGGTCTTCCGTGTACTTCAGCTTGCTGTATTTGTTAGTCCGGCCCAGAACGAGGTCGACCTGTTTGTTGTAGCTCGCCTTGCACGGCTCGCAGCCGTAGAACTTCGAGACGATGTCGCGCTGCTCGTCCCAAGTCAGCTTCCGCGTCCTCATCCCGTCGGGGACTAGGCCGTTCCAGTCGACGTACTGCTGGAAGCCGCCGCTCCACTCCCAGTTGTTGCTCAGGAAGACGACGGCCTTCATGCCGCGCTTCGCCATCTCGGAGAGCGCGAGATCGAGTCCGTCGAGGACGCGCGCGTCGAACTCGCCCTGCCGCGGCTGAAGCGGCGGGCCGACCCTTTCCACGCCGTTGATCAGCCCCGCGCCTTCCGCGCCGGCCATCAGCCTGAGGTTGGTGACGCCGTTCGCCCGCAAAAAATCCAGCTCCCGGCGCAGCCGCTCGACGCCCCTCCGGCCGTCCTTCTCCAAGCCCAGCAGGCCGCCGTACCAGTAGTTCGTGCCGACGTAGTAGTAGGGCCGGCCGTTCAGTTGGAACTGGTGGCCTTTAACGCTCACGAACGAGGAAGGCACTGGCGCGCGCGCGGGACACGACGGTGCGGCGGCGATGAGCGCGGCCAAGAAAACTAACGTTACGAGGGGTGCTCGGTTCACTTGCGGACTCCTTAACATGTTGTCGGTCGCGTCCGGGCCTCCGCCCGGACGAAGCACTCGCGGCCGTGACGAACTAATGCCTGATGCGGTTGCGTCGGGGGAAGCCCGCGCTGACGCGACGACGAGTTTACGCCGCGCGCGCGTGCGCGGTTGGTGTCGGCGTGAAGTGGGGGGCTTCAGCCCTCGAACCGCACCGAGCGCGTGTCCCTCTCCCGGCCGGTGGGGACGCCCAAAGGCCCGTACAGTTCCGGCCGCCGCGCGCTCATCCAGCGCCGGCCGGAAGAGGTCGGCAGCACGTCGGCGTCCAAGTCGGCGACGACCATGTCGTCATCGGCCCTGCCGGTCTCCACGAGAATCTCGCCGTAAGGGTCGAGGATCATCGCGTTGCCGGTGCGCACCTCGTCGTCGTCCGCGCCCACGCCGTTGCTGAAGACGAGGAACATCCCGTTGTCGTGGGCGCGCGAGGGCAGCCAGCGCATCAGCCACCCCCGCCCTTTAGGCCCGCGGAACTCGGCCTCGACGGCCGCCGGGTCTTCGGCGCGACGCTCCCAGAGCAATGGATCAATCGCGCCCATCGCGCGCGGGCTGCGCGAGCGGCAGCCGCCGGTCTGGTGCGGGGCGAGCAAAACTTCCGCGCCCATCAGCGCGGTCATGCGCGCGTTCTCGACGATGTTGTTGTCGTAGCAGATGAGGACGCCGACCCGACAGCCCTGCGGGGTGTCGAAGACCGTGTAGGAGTCGCCCGACTTCATGTGCGGCCCCTCGAAGGCGTGGAGCTTGCGGTGGCACGCAAAGCGCCCGTCCGGCATCGCCACGACGTAGCTGTTGTAGAGCGAGCCGTCCGCGGCGCGCTCGATGAGGCCCGCCCCGATGGTCATCCGGTGCTCCTGCGAAAGCCGGAGCAGCGTTTCGGTCGAAGGGCCTTCGGGGACGGGTTCGGCCAGCGCGTCAACCTGCTCGCGCGGCAGGTTGCGGACGTGCCAGTAGCCCGTGACGCACATCTCCGGGAACGCGATCAATTCGACCCCGCGCGCGGCGGCGCGCTCGACGAAGGCGCGAACCTTGTTAAGGTTGAATTGCTTGTCGCCCGGCGCGTGCTGGAACTGCACGGACGCGACTCGTATGTTTTTCATGACGCCCCGAAGTATATGGACTCGGCCGCGAGTTTTGAAGCGGGTCGGGCCGCGGGCCGAAGCGGGTCGAACCGCAGGCCGCGGCCCACACCCCGCGCGCGCGACGAACGCGACGCGCGCGCCCCGCGAGTCAGCCTTCGATCAGGTGCTTGTCGTAGCCCAGCCCGACCAGCTCACGGTACGCGGCCCACACGTCGTCCGGTATCTCCTGATAGACCTGAAAGCCTCTCGCCGGGTAAACCTTGATCCGCTGCAAGTCGCCCACCATGATGCTGATCACGTCGTCCGCCGACAGCCCCGGATTGGTGTACTCGGCGAGGTACTCGCCGAAGGAGACTTGCGGCGAGGTGACGACCGCGTCCTTCTCCGGCCAGAACTGTTTGAAGGTGGCGAAGCTGCGGCGCTCCATGTAGGGCTTCTGCACGAGGATGAACTTCCCCGGATCGATCCCCCGCCCGGCCAGCAGCCGCTTCGTGAACAGGACGTTCTCGCCCGTGTTCGTCGATTCGGTTTCGACGAGTACGCTCTCCGCCGGCACGCCCATCCCCACGGCGACGCGCGCGAACCTCTCGGCCTCCGGCTCGCTCCACATCCCGCGCGTGATCGATCCCAGCCCGCCGGAGAAGATGAGCAGCGGGGCGCGGCCTTCGAGGAACAACTCCGCGCCGCGCTCGGCCACCCGCGTGTCGTAGCTACAGAGCACGAGGATCGCGTCGGCACTCCCGACCGGGTGGTTGAGGCGGTGGTAGTGCCAAAGCCTCTCGGCCAGTGCGCGGGTTCGTTCGTCCATACGGAACTCGAAGGGGCGGATGAGCTGTACGACTTGCGGGGCAACCCGCCGGGGCACGCAACCCGACCGGCGAGCCGGCCGCGCGTCAGGACTTGACGCGGACGCGGGAGCGAGCTTGGCAGGCCGAACCGCGAGAAGAGGTGAGCGTGCGCGGGCTTTAACTCCCCCTAATCGCCGCTGCCTTCGCCGGTCTGCCCGACGGCGAGGCGCATGACGGCCTCCTCGCTGAACTCCTGCCGCGCGAGCACCCCCGTCAGCCTCCCCTCGTGCATGACGGCGACGCGGTCGCTCACCCCCAAGACCTCCTCCATATCACTGCTGATCATCATGATCGCCACGCCCTCGCGCGCCAGCCCCCGCATCAGATCGTAAATCTCCTGCTTCGCCCCCACGTCGATGCCGCGCGTCGGCTCGTCAAAGACGAGGACGCGCGGGCCGAGCGAGAGCCACTTGGCGAGGACGACCTTCTGCTGGTTGCCGCCCGACAGGTTCCCGGCGCGCACCTCGACCGACGGGGCCTTCACGTTCAACTGCGCGCAGAACCGCTCGGCAACTTTGCGCTCCTCGGCCACGCGGACAACGCCGGCCGTGGAATAGCGCGGGAGCGCCGGCAGCGACACGTTCTTGCGGATCAACTCCTCGACGTTCAGGCCGCACCGCCGCCGGTCTTCGGGGACGAGGTAGATGCCCCGGCGGATGGCGTCGCGCGGCGAGCGCACCGTCACCTCCTCGCCGCCGAGCGTAATAGTGCCGCCGACCGCCGGCTCGACGCCGAAGATCGCGTGCGCCAACTCGCTGCGGCCCGCGCCGACGAGTCCGGCGCAGCCGAAGATTTCGCCCCGGCGGACGTCGAACGTGACGGCGTGCTGCGGGTAGCGGCGCGTCCGCAAACTCCTGACGCCGAACCGCGCCTCCCCTTCCCCCTGCTCGCCGCGCGCGTAGAAGCTGTTGATGTCACGCCCGACCATCATCCGCACCATCCGGTCGTGCGTGATCTCGTCGCGCGCCAGCGTCCCGGCGTTTTTGCCGTCTCTGAGCGTCACGACCCGGTCGGCCAGCTCGCGCACCTCGCCCAGCCGGTGCGAGATGTAGATGACGCTCACGCCCTGCGACCTTAAATCCCTGACGACCCCCATCAGCCGCTCCGTCTCCGTGAGCGTCAGCGACGAGGTCGGCTCGTCCATGATGAGCAGGCGCGC
>DATCVD010000458.1:0-2268 GCA_036567125.1 Pyrinomonadaceae bacterium
GCGCGGCGGGCGGGCGGGCGGCCCGCCTCGCGGTAAATAAAAGCGGCGCGCCGATCACTCGGCGCGCCGCCGCGGTTTCAAACGAAACTGTCAGGAGTCGTTGGCGGGAAGTTGTCGCCGCCGTCAGTCGTAGTATTCGAGGCCGAGGTGCGTG
The DNA here is from genome assembly GCA_036567125.1 of Pyrinomonadaceae bacterium. Taxonomy (GTDB): domain Bacteria; phylum Acidobacteriota; class Blastocatellia; order Pyrinomonadales; family Pyrinomonadaceae; genus JAIVGV01. Next base: position 155 of record DATCVD010000458.1, read on the forward strand.
ATGAGGTCTTCGCCGCGCAGGTGGCGGAGCGTGTTCTTGAGCTTCATCAGCTGGATGAAGATGTCGTGCTCGGGGTAGAGGCCGGGCGCGGTCTGCGGCGACTTGAAGTAGAAGGACAACCACTCCTGCACGCCGCGCATCCCGACGCGCTGCGCCAGATCGAGGAACAGGGCGAGGTCGAGAACGATGGGCGCGGCGAGGATCGAGTCGCGGCAGAGGAAGTCGATCTTGATCTGCATCGGGTAGCCGAGCCAGCCGAAGATGTCGATGCTGTCCCAGCCCTCCTTGTTGTCGCCGCGCGGCGGGTAGTAGTTGATGCGGACGACGTGCGAGAAGTCCTTGTAGAGTTCGGGGTAGACTTCCGGCTGGAGGATGTATTCGAGGACGGAGAGCTTCGACTCCTCTTTGGTCTTGAAGGATTCGGGATCGTCCAAGACCTCGCCGTCGCGGTTGCCGAGGATGTTGGTCGAGTACCAGCCGTGCAGGCCCAGCATGCGTGACTTGAGGCCCGGCGCGAGGATCGTCTTCATCAGGGTCTGGCCGGTCTTGAAGTCCTTGCCGCAGACGGGGACGCTGTTGTCCTCGGCCAACTGCACGAGCGCGGGGATGTCGACCGACAGGTTCGGCGCGCCGTTGGCGAAGGGGACGCCGGACTTCAGGGCGGCGTAGGCGTAGAGCATCGACGGCGCGATGGCTTTGTGATCGTCGCGCATCGCCTGCTCGAACGACTTGAGCGTCTTGTGGACGGCGTGGGGCTTCAAAAAGATTTCGGTCGAGGCGGCCCAGACCATCACGAGGCGGTCGCAGCGGTTCCGCCGCTTGAACTCGGCAATCTCCTCGATCAACTGGTTCGCCAAGTCGAGCTTGTTCTTGCCCTCCTTGACGTTCGTGCCGGTCAGGCGCTTGACGTAATTCTGATCGAAGACGGCCTTCATCGGCTTAATTTTTTGGAGCGGCGTCTTGAGCCGCGCGAGCAGCTCTTTTTCGAGCACGCCCGCGTGCAGCGCGGCCTCGTAGGCCGAGTCGGGGAAGATGTCCCACGCGCCGAAGACGAGTTGGTCGAGCGAGGCGAGCGGCACGAACTCGTTGATCTTCGGGTTGCGATTGTCGGTGCGCTTGCCGAGCCGGATCGCGCCCATCTGCGTCAGGCTCCCGATGGGCTGGGCCAAGCCCTTCTTGATCGCCTCGACGCCCGCGATGAACGTCGTGCTGACGGCGCCGAGGCCGACGAGCAGCACGCCGAGTCGCCCGCGCGCGGGCCCGATCTCAGTCCCTTTTTCAACCGGCATGATTGCAGACTCCTCCGAAAATAGTTTGACCGGGTGAGCATACGCCACCCTCCGCGCGCGTTCTCGTCATTTCTTGCGCAAGTTCGTCGCTCGCTTGCGCTTCTCCGAACGGCGGAGGGCCGGAAGGCGGGCGAGAGAGGGCTGGTTCACCGGCGTCGGTCGTCGTCTTGGGTCGGGCGGGTTTCGTCGCCGGGAGTTCGGGGCGCGAGGAGGCCGGCGCGGAAGGCGCGCGGCGTGAGGCCGGTCGCCTGCCGGAAGGCTTTCCCGAAATGGCTCGGACTCTGGTAGCCGACGCGCGAGCCGATCTCGGTGACGGAGAGATCGGTCGCGGCCAAGAGCTGTTGCGCGCGCTCGATGCGGAGCGCGGCGAGGTAGGCGTGCGGCGACGCGCCGGTCGCCTTCTTGAAGATGCGCGCGAAGTGGAAGGGCGAGAGGTAGGCGGCCGCGGCCAACTCTTCTAACGGCAGCTCGCGGTCGAGCCGCGCGTGCATCAGCTCGACGGCGCGGCGGACGCGTCGGTCGACGAGGCCGACGCGCGAGAGTTCCAACTCGTCGCGGCGGCTGATGTTCGCGTGGCGGCGCAGCAGGTTGACGAGCAGTTGTTCGACGAGCGCGTCGAGGACGATCTCGTGGCCGGCGTCTTGATCGCGCAGCTCGGCGGCGAGCGTCTCGGCGAGCGCGGCGAGCCGCGCGTCGCCCGTGACGGCCGGCGAGCGGAAGGTGATGAGCGCGTCGTCGCGCGTGAGGCGCGCGCGCACGGCGGCGTCGAGGAGGAAGGCGGGCGAGAGCGTGAGCGAGAGCGTTTCGGCGTCGCGGCCGCGGGCT
>DATCVD010000459.1:0-3093 GCA_036567125.1 Pyrinomonadaceae bacterium
GGGCGCGGCGCGGGGCATTCGGCCGGCCGCGCGCGGCCGGCATAACACCGAAGTCGGGAGGAAACCTCATGACCAGCACCGAACCTACCACGAATCCGAAGACCGGGCCGCTGCCGCCCAGCACGGCTTGGGAAGAGAAGATTGAGCCTGACGAGGAGAAACTGTTCAGCAGCTTCGCGCGAGAGATCGAGGAGCGGCAGCGCGGGGTCTTACGGGAGATCGAGGCGCGGCGGGACAGGGGCGGGCGGGACGCGGAGATCGCGCGGCGGGTGGGCGGGCGGCTGCTCCGCGGGTTCCACGCGAAGCCGCACGCGGGGTTGGTGGCCGAGTTCGAAGTCCTGCCCGGCCTGCCCGCGCACGCGCGCTTCGGGGTCTTCGCCGAGCCGCGCGTCTTCCCGGCGGTGGTCAGATTCTCCAACGGCACGCACACCCTGCAAGAGGATAAGAAACCCGAGCCGCGCGGCATCGCCATCAAGCTCTTCGGCGTCGCCGGCGAGAAGCTGCTCGACGAACAGAGGGACGCCGTGACGCAGGACTTCCTCGCCACGAGCCACTCGGTCACGCAGACGGTTCGGAACGTCCGGCAGTTCATGGCCTTCGTCCGGGCCGAGGAGAAGGGCATCCCCGCGCTGATCCCCAGCTTGATCCGCCACGTCGGACTCAGGGAGGCGGTGCGCATCCTGTTGGCCCTCCGGCGCACCGTCCTCAAGCCGAAGGTGCTCAGCATGGCGACCGAGGAATACTCCGGCACCGCGCCCATCAAGCTCGGGCCGTACGCGGTGAAGTTCACCGTGAGGCCGCCGGAGGGGACGGAGCGCGCGGCGGGCGACATCCCGCAGGACAGGCCCGACTTCCTGCGCGAGGACTTGGCCGAGCGGCTGCGGCGGGCCGACCTCGTCTTCGACTTCGTCGTGCAGTTCTTCGTCGATAAAAAACTCACGCCCATCGAGGACACGTCCGTCCCGTGGGAGCCGGGGGTCGCGCCGTTCGTGCGGGTCGCGCGGCTGCGCATCCCGAAATGCGAACCGGACGAGCGGCTGACCGAGAAGGTGAACCAGTTGTCGTTCACCCCGTGGCACACGACGGAGGATCACCGCCCGCTCGGCAACGTGATGCGCGCGCGGAAGTTCGCCTACGAGGCCAGCTCGGCGCACAGGGGGCGCAGCGCGGAGCCGACCGGCCTGCCACTCTGAAGCCCGGCGGCGGGTGAAGGGAGACGCCGCCGAACTCCCCTTCTCGGAGTTCGGCGGCGTCTCTTTTCGTCGGCCGCGTCGGCGGCCGCGCGGGCAGCCGCGGCGCGTTCACTCGTCCACGCGCAGGTCTTCGTCTGATTCGAGGAAGTCGACGGCCCCGCTGCTGATCTCGTAGTAGGCCCCGATGACGGCGATCTGATCGCGGCTGAGGGCGTCGCTGACGGTCTCGTTCTGCTTGAGCAGTTGCACCTGACGGCGGACGCTGGCGATGACGGCCTCGCGCATGCGGGCCTTCGCGTCGCGGATCGGCGGCAGGTTGCGCACGGCCGGGGCGATGCACTCCAGCAGGTGGCGCACGTTCTCCGGCTCGGCGCGCGCCTGTTCTTCGGTCAGCGTCATCGCGGCGTGCACCGCGCCGCAGCCCTCGTGCCCCATCACGACGAGGGCGTGGGGCTTGAGGTGCTTGACCGCGTACTCGATGCTGCCGGCCGTGCTCGGCGAGATGATGCTCCCGGCGACGCGCACGGTGAAGATTTGGCCCGGCCCCTGATCGAAGACGTACTCGGTCGGCACGCGGCTGTCGGAGCAGCCGAGGACGACGGCGAAGGGCGTCTGCCCGATGATCTGCGAGCGGCGCTCGACGGGCGAGTAGCCCTGCCGCAGGGGGCGGCCGCCGTAGAAGCGCGCGTTGCCGATCTTGAGCGCGCGGATGGCCTGCTCGGGCGTGCGCGCGACGGGTTCGCGCAGTTGCGCGATCTCCTCCATCGTCGCGCCGCGTTTCGCCAGCTCGGCGAGTTGTAAGTCCTGTTGGATCTGCTCGTCGTCTTCTTCCTCGTCGAATTCACGCACGGTCGGGAGTCGCTCCTTGTTTGAAGGGAATCAGGGCGGCGATGTTAGCAGCAACGCGCCCGCGGACAAAGCACGGCCGCGCCGAAAACGGCGGCGCGCGCGATCAATTCCGAACGAAGCCGCGCGAAAAGCCCGGCGGATCGCGACCTCCGCTATACTTGCCGCGTGCGGGCAAGCAAACGACAGGCGGCCGAACCGGCGGACGCGACGCGAGTTGACGAAGGCGGCGGCGCGCGCCGCCGCTCGCTCGGCGTGCTGCGCCACCGCGACTTCCGCCTGCTGTGGGCCGGGCAGGCCGTCTCGTGGACTGGCTCGCAGATGCAGCTCGTCGCCATCAACTGGCACGTCTACCTGCTGGCGAAACCTTACGGCGAGAAGTACGCGGCCGCCGCGCTCGGCGCGGTCGGGCTGGTGCGCGTCGTGCCCATCGTGATCTGCTCGCTCGCGGGCGGCGTCGCGGCCGACGCGCTCGACCGCCGCCGGCTCATCGTCGCCACGCAGTTCGTGATGATCGCGTCGGCCGCCGCGCTCTCGCTCGTCACTTGGCGCGGCCTCACGACGGTCTGGCCGATCTACTTGCTGACGGCGCTCTCGTCGGCCGCGACGGCCTTCGAGAACCCCGCGCGGCAGGCGCTGCTGCCCTCGCTCGTGCCGGAGCGCGAGCTGGCGAACGCCGTCAGCTTCGGCTTCATCGCCTTCCAGACGGCGACCGTCGCGGGGCCGCTCGCCGCCGGGCTGCTGCTCGCCTCCGCCGGGCCGGCCTCCGTCTACGCGATCAACGCCGTCTCGTTTCTGGCGGTCATCGCGGCCGTCGTCGCGATGCGCGCCGACACGCGCGCGGCGACGGGCGAGGACGCCGCGTCGCCGGTCGGTCTGGACTCGCTCGTCGAGGGTTTGCGTTTCGTCAGGCGGTCGCCGGTCATCGTGCAGTCGATGGCGCTCGACTTCGTGGCGACGTTCTTCGCGTCGGCGACCGCGCTGCTCCCGATCTTCGCGGCCGACATTCTGCGCGTCGGGCCGCGCGGCCTCGGCGTGCTCGCCGCGTCGGCCG
>DATCVD010000460.1:0-2061 GCA_036567125.1 Pyrinomonadaceae bacterium
GCCGCCCGGCGAAGCCGCCGCGCCGCGCGTCCACCTGCTGCCGCCCTTCGACGAGTACACGGTCGCCTACCGCGACCGCGCCGCCGTGCTCGACCCGTCGCGCGCGAAACTGATCAACCCCGGCAACGGCGTCTTCAGCCCCACGGTCGTCAGCGGCGGCCGCATCGTCGGCACTTGGAAGCGGGCGCTGAAAAAGGGCGCGGTCGTCGTCACGCCCAGCCCCTTCGCCCGCCTGACGGGAGACGAAGCCCGCTCGCTCGCGGAGGCCGCCGCGCGCTACGGGGCTTTCCTCGACCTGCCCGTCGTCGTGGCGAAGGGCGCGGGCGCGGGCTGAAGGTGGCCGCCGCCGCCGCGCGCCCGGCGAAAGTTTCCGACCGGCCGATAAAAATGGGTTCTACATTGCCGCGAACTTTTGTATAGTAGCCGGCGAAAGTCCCATCACAACCCGAAGAGGTCTGCCATCAGATGAAACACAGGCCCGCATTCATCAAGCTATTCATGTGCCTCGTCGCGGCCGCGCTCGTCGTCTCCTGCACGCAGCAGCAGCCGCAGCCGGGCGGGCAGCAGGGTTCCGCGGGCAAGCGGCTGCGGCTCGCCTTCGTGACCAACAACGCCTCCGACTACTGGACGATCGCGCGCAAGGGGACGGACAAGGCCGTGCAGGAGTTGGGCAACGTCGATCTCGAATTCAGGATGCCGGGCGAGGGGTCGGCCGCCGAGCAGAAGCGGATCGTGGACGACCTGCTCGCCAAAGGCATCGACGGCATGGCGATCAGCCCCGTCGATCCCGCGAACCAGACGCAGATGATCAACGACGCGGCCCGTCAAATCCTCGTCCTCACGCAGGACTCCGACGCGCCCGACAGCCAGCGCGCCTGCTACATCGGGACGGACAACCGCGCGGCCGGCCGTCAGGCGGGCGAGCTGGTCAAGCAGACCTTGCCGCAGGGCGGCCGGATCATGGTCTTCGTCGGCAAGGCCGACGCGCAGAACGCGCGCGAGCGTTTCGAGGGGATGAAGGAAGCGCTCGCCGGCTCGAACATACAGGTGATCGATCTGCGCACGGACGACGCCGAGCGCGTGCGCGCCAAGTCGAACGCCGCCGACACGCTCGTCAACTATCCGGACGTGGCGGCGATGGTCGGGCTGTGGGCCTACAACGGGCCGGCGATTCTGAGCGCGGTGCGCGACGCGGGCAAGGTCGGCAAGGTCAAGATCATCGCCTTCGACGAGGAGGACGACACGCTCAAGGGCATTCAGGAGGGGGCCATCGAGGGCACGGTCGTCCAGCAGCCCTACGAGTTCGGCTACCGGGCGATCAAGATGATGGCGCAGATCGCCGGCACGAATGATCGCTCGGCGATCCCCGCCACCAAGCAGATCTTCGTTCCGACCAAAGTCATCAAAAAAGACAGCGTCGAAGAGTTCACCCGCCAGCTCAACCAACTGCGCGGCCGCGGCTAAGAAAAGGTCTCGGAGTCCGAGACTCTCAGACTCTCTCCATGTCTTCTCCGCTTCTGCAAATGAGGGGGATCGGCAAGCGGTTCCCCGGCGTGGTGGCGCTCGCGGGGGTCGATCTCGAAGTCTATCCGGGCGAGGTGGTCGCGCTCATCGGCGAGAACGGCGCGGGCAAGTCCACGCTGATGAAGGTGCTCGGCGGCGTCTACCAGCCCGACGAGGGCGAGATTCTGGTGGACGGAAACCCCGTCACGATCCGCTCCGTCACGGACGCCCTCTCCTTACGCATCGGCTTCATCCACCAAGAGCTGAACGTCCTCGACAACCTCGACGTCGGCAGCAACGTCTTCCTCGGCCGCGAGCCGCGCCGCGCCGGACTGCTCAACCTCGTGGACACGAAGCGGCTGCACGAGGAGGCGGAGGTTTACCTGCGCCGTCTGGGCTTGGACGTTCCCAGCCGCACGCCGCTCTCGCGGCTCTCCATCGCGCAGCAGCAGTTGGTCGAGATCGCGAAGGCGCTGTCGCAGCAGGCGCGCCTGCTCATCATGGACGAGCCGACCTCGTCGCTGACGCTCACGGAGACGGAGCGGCTGATGGGGGTCG
>DATCVD010000461.1:0-10595 GCA_036567125.1 Pyrinomonadaceae bacterium
CAAGCCGGCGCTCACGCCGCGCGCCGGGTGCGCGCGCCCGACGGCGAGCACGAGGTGGCCGACCTTCAGCGATGCGGCGTCGCCCCTCGCGGCGGCGGCACTCTCGTCAGGTGATTCGCCGCCGCCGTAGCGCAGCACCGCGAGGTCGGTGAACGGGTCGCGCCCGGCGAGCGTCGCCTTCAGCTCTCGCCCGTCGTGCAACGTCACCGTGATGTCTTCGTCACGCCGGACGGTGTGGTTGGTCGAAACCACGACGCCCGCCCGCCAGATGACGCCGCTGGTTCTGACGCGCGGTCGCGCGTCGACGGCGACGACCGCCGGGCTAACTCTTTCGACCGCCTCCGCCAGCTCCCGCGAGAGCGCCTCAAAAGAGTTGCTCACACCTTGCTCCGTCATGAATCCTCCTTCAACCATCGTCCGCGAATCAAGATCGCGCGATCTCAGTCGAGCTGAAGATTGCCACGGCAGGGCGCAGCGCCGCATCAGTCAAACGGGTGGGAGAGGACTCGTAAAATCGGCTAGGGTTGCCGGAACCCTGACGTGCGGGGGATCAGAAAGTTACGCGGGAGTGAGGGCTGTGTTGCAAAAGTAGCCCTCCGGCTATTCCACCTCCCCAGCGGCTCATTACAGGTTTCCAGTGTCCGCCGAGTGCTGTTGTGAATAGTGATGCTCGCCCTCAGTTCACCGGCGAAAATTTAAGTTGACAGGCAGGGGCAACGGTATAGAATGTCCCCCCTTGAACTCACTGCGGCGAGCGTTACCCGCGCTCGATTTCTATGACACTCACAAAAGCTGCTGACAGGAAATAAGAGTTCAACCCTTTCGCGCCTCAACAGTCGGGGCTGGCGGGCGGGGTTCGGTCTAACCAAAGGAGGGGAACTCCATGCGTGCGATACGATGCATGATGCTCGTCGCTTTATGTCTCACGGCATTCGGTACGGCCGCGGCGCAGCAACCCGTCACGGTGGTGGCCGTGGGGTTGAAATCCAACGAGCTCACGGTGGTTGAGCTGAAGTACCGGGTCTTTTTCAACAAGACCGAGCTGAAGAAGATTTCCCTCCTCGACTACGACTTCAAGGCCGCCCTCGGCGACGAGTTGCTGAACGCGCTCGCCGAGGATACGCGCATGAGGTGGCGTCTGCCGTCGGAGACTGAAGTCATAGATGTTTTGGCCGTGCAGAAAAAGAAGGCTCAGTTGCCGCCGCTCGAAGCCGACCGGGTGCTGCTGGTGTTCGTGGAAGATTTCGGGGCCTTCCTCCCCGCGCTGGCGGCGGACAAGTTTTACCTCGACGCGAAGTTCAAACTGATCGACCGCGCGACCGGGAAGAAGCTCTGGGAGAAGAAGCTACACGTGACCGAAGACCTCGACGGCAAGTTGAAAGAGTTGCAGGCCAACAACCAGAAGGAGCTAAAGACCGGCGTCAACAAGGTGTTGGAAAGGGTCACGCGCAAAATGGTAGCCGCCCTGCGTCAGGCAAGGATTTGACCGTGAGAAACCATTCCAAACTCACCCTGCTGATCTTCGTCGGACTGCTCGCGGCCCGCACGGCGTCATCTCAGTCTCAGGGCGCTGCTACGCTGAGGATCAAGACCGACACCGCCGGCGTCGAGGTGTGGCTGAACGGCGAATCCGTGGGGCGCACCCCCCTGACCCTGAGAGATCTCACCACGGGGAAGCACCGAATCTCTTTGTTGAAGGACGGGTACGAAGATCATCTGGAAGACGTCGCGGTTTCGCCCGGCAAACCGAACTCCATCTTCGTGGTGATGAAGCCTCGAAACATCAAACTGCCTGACCTGCCGGTCACCTTCAAGGTCATCCACCGGCATCTGGTAGAATCATGCATGGGGACGCTGACCGTCTCCGCCGATGCCCTAGACTACAAGGCCGAAAACGATGCTGACGGGTTTCACATTCCGGTCGCGACCGTGAAATCTGTTGCGCGTTCCATAGGGCCGTTCCTTGCTCGGAGACACAGTCCGCAAGAGTTTAACGTACCCTCGGCGGAGGGGCTGGCTTTTCGCGTCGAAGCGCCCGGCCGCGCATATACCTTTGTCGCGTTCGAGGACACCCGGAAAGATGAGTTTGAAGTTCTTAGCGAGAAGACCAGAGAGCTTTATGATGTCGTCTACAGGCTGTGGACTGCTACGCTAACCCTGCCGGATAAAAGTAAGAAGTGAGGCACGGCGGAGGCATGACTCCCCCCGCTGCCTGACCTCCGGCACCGGCCCGGCCCTCCAAATTCGCCGCTCGCACATCCTCGGCCACCATTTTCATAAAGGCGATTACCCTTTTGAAAAAGAGCTCTGGTGCAAATAGCGCCCCTGAGGGTTTGCACAAAAAGTCGGCTAAGAACTCAAGACGTTAGAGCCCGTTCTGGCGCGGACTCAACATCAAGCGGCGATTCTGAATTTTTGTGCAAAGCCCCTTAGACTACGGTCGGGTTCAGCTTCTTGTTAGGCATACGCCGTTCGGCCTCCACTCTCCCACCGCTCTCGAAGCCTTCACCGGGTCGACGCAACGGAAGATGAGGGCTTGGTATTCGCTGCTGTCCCGGGCTATTGCTGGTTATACTCCGCGATAAACTCCCGCGTGACGTCGATGCTGTTGCTCGCGTAGAGCAGCGCGTCTTGCAACTTGCTCGCGTCCAGCAAGAGGGTTATCCCCCGCCTCTTCACGAACGCATTAATCGCTTGCGAGATCTCATTCGTAAGCGGGCCGACGACCTCCTGCACACGCTTGTTATAGGCGATCTGTGCGTCTTCGGCCTTACGCTCGATCTCTCTTTTCAGTCCCTCCGCCTGATCCACTTTCTTCTGCAACTCTTGGCGATTGGCTAAGTCTTTCGTCTTCCCGATCTCGGCAGTAAGCCCTTCATACTGCTGCCTCAGCCGCTGCAATTCGGCCCGTTGCGGTTGAAACTCGCCCTGTACTTTCGAGATCGCGGTTGTCAGGCGAGTGATGCCGTTCTTCGGATCGCCGAACGCGCCGGTGTCGATGATCGCGATTCTGTTCTCGCCCGTAGTGGCGGAAGGCTGGGCAGGATTCGCAGGTGCTTCGGCCCCGGCATCCCTATCGTAATCATCCCGTCAGGTTTGTGAACTTCGATCAAGCACGCCCCACCCTCGGCCGAGCCGTGAACAACGAGGCCAGCCACGCGAAGATGACCTGTTGATTGATCCCGCCGAGTCACCGCCCGAGCTGCCCGAAGATGAGCGGCCCGTCCGCTGGGACGCATGCGATGCGCGCCTTCAATTTCCCGCCGATGATAGCAAGCACGGCCCGCGGGCCGGAATCGTCCCAAATGATTCGCGCCCGCGCGTAAGACTCGCCGATGCGAGGCGTCTATTCAGTGTTGGAATCAGTATCGGAAGAGGTGAATGGGTATTCGTCGGGGTGTCAGGTGGTGAGTAGGGATAGTTGCCGCCGAGAGAGTGGGCCGCAGCCGAGCGACCTCGCGGGCGTCATCACGCCGACCGTGACTACATCCTTTCGCTCCCGTGAGAGTGTCGGAAAAAGGTTCAAGAAAGATCCGCTTACTGGCCCTCGCGGCATTCAGTTATGGGCTGTACCTGCCGTGGGCGGGGCGGGGTTTCGTCCAAGACGACTTCGCCCACCTACACTCGGCCGCCTTCACCCCGCTCGGCCGAGGGCTGACGACCGCGCAGGCCGGGCCGTTCTTTACGCCCCTCGTCTGGTTAAGCTTCAGGCTGGATTGGGCGCTGTGGGGGATGCGGAGTTTCCCGCTGGCCGTCGAGAGTATTACGCTCCACGTCCTGAACACCGTGCTCGTCTACTGTCTGGCGCTGCGGTTATGGGGCTCGGGCACGGCCGCTTGGTGGGCGGCGTTCGGTTTCGCGCTGCTGTTCCCCGCCAACAACTGGGCCGTGATGTACACGGCGACGCGGGCGCACGCCCTCGCCACCTTCTTTTATCTGGCCGCCTTGATCGCAGCCACGTTTTATGAGCGCGCGCGTGAATAAGGCCGCAGTCGTGGCTGTCATCGTCGGCTTCGCAGCCCTAGCCATGGCGTCCAAGGAGAGCGGCGTGACGGTCGCCGCCGCCGTCCCCGCGCTCATCGCCTACAGGAGGCGCGCGCGCGGGGAGCGGGTTATCTCGCCGTCGGACGTGGGCCTGCTCGCCCCGGTGGGGGCCGTCGTCGTCATCTACTTCTGGTTGCGCTCAGGCAGCGGGGCCGTCTCGCCAGCATCGTCCGACAACGAGGCGTACAGCTACGCGTGGTCGTTCACGCGAGGGGCCGGGAATCTCTTGAGATACGGCTGGCGCACTTACGGGTTGTTGGCGATCCTCGCCGGGTCGCTCCTCGTCTCCGAACGCCTCCGCGGGCTCCCGACGCCGACCGGTCTTTTGCCGCGGCGCGAACTGTCACTGTCGCTCGTCCTGTTCGCGTTGAGCGTGGCGCCCTTCGTCCTGCTTCCCGGGAGATCGGCCGTCTACAGCTACCTGCCGGGTATCGCCGCGGCCCTCATGCTGGGCAGGTTGGCCTGCGCGGTTCGCAAGTCGTCGCGGGCCGCGCCGCCGCTTAAGCGTGTGCTGGCGGTGTGCCCGATCATCCTCGTCGTCGCATCGTATGCGGTAGTCGCATTAAGGCAGGCGGACAGGTGGGCGGTGATGGGGGAAGCCAGCCGCCGAGTCCTCGAACAGATCGCCGCACAGCAGCCGGCCGTGGCACCCGGCACATTCTTCCTCGTGAGGTACTCGGAGCAGCACGAGGGGAGCGGCTTCCCCGAGGCCTTCGGCAACGGCGGATTCCCTTTAGCGCTCCGCGTCCTGTACGGAGACCCCACCCTGAATGGCGTCCTCCTCCGTTGCGACGAACCAACGACGCCGGCCGTGGCGGCGCACGTGCTGGAGATCGAGTACTACGTCGACGGGGACGGCCGGCCGACGGTAGAAATAATCAGGCCGTCGCACTTTGACATCAGGGACGGGGCGATCTTCAGAGACGGGGAGCACCAGCCGCCCGGAACATGTCGCCGCCCTTTTGTGCCGGCCCCCGCCGGCTAGCGGTCTACGTGACGGGCGGTCGCGCGAGGCCGCGCACAGTCCTAGAACTCCAACCTCACGGCGAGTTGGGCGGCGCGCGGGCCGCCGAACTGGTAGACCGGAGACAGCCCGCCGTTAACTCCGCCCGAGCCGAGGCTCGCGCCAAGCATCTGGACAGACTGGCCGAAGAGGCCGCTCCCCAAATCCGCGACGGGGTCACCGAAATTCGGGTGGTTGAAGACGTTGAAGACGTCTACCCGCAGTTGTAGGCTGGCGCGTCCGGCGACGGACAAGCGCCGGCGCAGCGACACGTCCGCCTGCCACATGCCGAAGCCGCGCAGAGAGTTGCGTTCCAGCGTCGTGCCGGCCTGCGCGTCCAAAGGCTCGAATGCCGCGCGGTTAATGCGCCGCCCGCCGGGCGCGGCCGGGTCTTCCAACACGAGCGGAACGCCGGGCCGGACGAACGGACTCGACAGCTCAATCAACTCCCCGCTGAGGAGCGACCGCCCGACAAAGACGTTAACGGGCGCGGCGGTTCGCGCGCGGAAGATCGAGTCGAGAGACCAGCCGCGGGAGAGTGCGCGGCTCAGGGACGAGAAGTTAAGCGCGGGCAGGTCGTAGCTGAGCGCCGCGCTGGCCGCGTGCCGCACGTCGAAGTCGGAGGCGCTGCGCTGCGGCGGCAGATCGGAGCGGGCGAAGCTGGCCGCGACTTCCGAGTCCGCCGAGGCGTCGTCGGCGGAGCGCGCCCAAGTGTACGTGGAGAACGCGTGCAGCCGGCCCGGCAGCCGGCGATGGAAGCGGAACTGAAGCGAATGGTAATCAGACTTGGCCGAGTTCGTAGTCAGGCGCACCTCGCGGAAGATTCCGCTGGGGGGCAGCAGCGTCTGGCGGAAGAGCCGTCGGCCGGCGGCCCCGACGTAGGCCACCCCGACCACCTGCCGTGCGCCGACCGGCTGCTCGACGGAGACGTTCCACTGGAATGAATACGGCATCCGCAAACCGTAGTCGAACGCGTAGGCGGTGTCGAACGCCGTCTCGGCGGGCGGCCCCACGGGTGACGACTGCGACGGGTCGAGCGGGAATAAGACGCCGTTGAGCCGCCTGACGGAGGTGTAGGGCGGGACGCTGCCGAAGACCTGCGCGGCCTGCCCGCCGCCCGCGTCGTAGTAGATTCCGACACCGCCGCGCAGCACCGTGGCCGCGCCGGGCCGCAATTGATAGGCGACGCCGAGGCGCGGCGCAAAGTTCGTGTAGGTGGTCGCCCAGAGTCTCGTCCCCGCCGGCGCGAGCGCAGGCCCAGCCGCCGCGTCGGCGCGGACGGTAATGTTCAAGGGGAGGTTACCAGTCTTCTCGCGCGGCGGCGGACTAAGTTCCCAGCGCACCCCGTAAGTCAGGTTCAGCCTCTCTCCCGCGCGCCAAGTGTCCTGCGCGAACGCGGAGAAGTTGGTGAAGATGGGGAGGCGGGGGCTTCCCCCGGCCGCGATCAAGACCTCGGAGGCGCGGCCCCTGCTGTCGAGCTCTTCGCCATTGCCGAGCGGGAGGGCTGACGGGAAGGTGACGCGCTGAAAATCACCGGCCGGATCATAGATGGGCGAAAGCAGGCGGTAGTCCGCGCCGATCTTGAGCTGGTGCGCGCCTTCGTTGAGGGTCAGGTGATCGACTACGTTGAATTGCCGCTGCGCGTTGTCTGCGTTGCGGCCGAGCGCGAAGTTCGCGTTGAGTCCGCCGAGCAGGCGGAAGAGGAATTCCGAGTCGGCGCTTGCGCCGGGGGGCAGCAAGTTGGCGAGGGCGAGCGGCTGCGAGGCGCCGAAGTCGTCCATCGTGAAAGATGTCGCCCCGCGGGCGCGGCTCCAGTTGACGCGCGCGTCGTTACTCAGGCGTGCGGAGACAGACCATACCGCCCCGGCCGTCAAAGTCTCAGTCCTGACCGAGGTGTGACCAAGCGTGTTCAGGCTCAGCCCGCTCGTGCCTGAGACGAAGCCGCGCCCGCGCTGGAGGTCTTCAGAGTCCGTCCGGCTGTAGCGGCCGAACACGTGCATGCGCCCGCCGACATAAGCGTCGAGGCGCAGGGAGAAGGCGTCGAACAGCGCGTCGTCGGAGTAGGCGGCGGCGGCCTCCGCCAAGGTGGCGGTGAGCGGCGGGCCGGTCTGTCCGGGGAAGGCACTGAGGAATGGGCGGAGCGATGCGGGCGACAATTGCCGCGCGGCGGCCGACGGGACTTCCGTAATGGCGACCCGCGGCTGCCGCAATCGCAGGCCCTCGTAGGAGGCAAAGAAGAAAGCCCGGTCGCGCGAGACGGGGCCGCCGAGCGTGGCGCCGAATAGGTGCTGCCGCAGGGGCGGCTTTTGGAGCATACGGCTGTTGGCAAACCAATCGTTGGCGCCGAGCATGTCGTGGCGGAAATACTCGGAAGCCGTGCCGTGAAACTCGTTAGTACCCGCGCGCGTGACGAGCGAGATTTGCGCCCCCGGCGCGCGGCCCCATTCCGGCGCGTAAGAGGAGGACTGGACGCGCATCTCTTGCAGCGCGTCGGCCGAGACTAAACTGTTCGTCCCGCCGTGCGCCGTCAGGGCGGGCAGACTCCCGGCGGCGGCCTGCCCCGGCGCGGTGCCGGCCGAGACGCCGAAGTTGGCCGAGACGCCGTCGACCGTGAAGTAGTTGGCGTTGGCGCGCTGCCCGTTGACGGAGAACTGCCCCTGCTCGCCGAAGCTCGCGCGCGTGGTCACAGACCCGGGGACGAGTTCCAGCAGCGGCTGAAGGGTGCGGCCCGCGAGCGGCAGGCTCTCGACGAGGGGCTGCCCGATGACGGTCGCCACCGCGCCGCCGCCGTCGAGCAGCAAACGATCCTCTACCTGCACTGACTCGCTGACGCCCCCGACCTTTAGTAGGACACGGTAAGCGCGGTGGGCGCCCGCGCCGAGTGCCGCGCCGCGAATCTCAAGGGTGGCGAAGCCCGCCCGCTCGACCAGCACGTTGTAGCGCGCCGGCGGCAGGAGCGGGAAACTGAAGTAGCCTTCCCCGTCCGTCACGAGGCGGCGCTGCAAGCCGGTCGCCGGGTTCGTGATGATGATCTCCGCGCCGGGGATGACCGCGCCCGTTTCGTCGGCGACCGTCCCGCTCAGCGTCGCCGACGCCTGCGCGCGCGACGCCCACAACGGCGCGAGGCAACACGCCGTCGCCGCGGCGAGGAGGAACGCGGAAGCCCGCGCCGCGCGAGTGTATGCGTGTCTTCTCATTAACCTCGACTTGCTCCCCTTCCCTGCTTGCTATTCCGCGTGCCGAGCTGTTACTGCGGCGTGCCCTTCGGCGGCGCTTCCTGACCCGGCCGGCCCGTGCGCGGTGACTGCGGCGCGAGCGCGAGCGTCGCGCGCTCGATCTGGGCGGCGAGCACTTGGACGCCCGCGAGCGCGCGCCAGAACTCCTGCGACTTGATCTGAGATGGAGGGGCCGGGCGCGCCGAGACTAAGAAGGCGGCGCGCACGGCGGGATCGACGGCCGAGCAGAGTTCGAGCAGTCGGGCGGAGCGCGCGATCAAGTCCGCCTCGTCGGCGATGGGGCCTGCGGGCGGCGGCGGCCCTGCCTGCTCGCCGGCGGGCGAGAAGACGGGCCGCAACTCCTGATGCAGCGCCGCGCCCTCGCGCCTGACGGCCGAGGCGTGCTCACGCACCATCCGGAGCCACTTCTGCTTCGCCGCCGCGTCCATCGCGCGCAGCTCCCGCGGCGAGAAACGCCCGGCAAGCCGCTTCAAAGCCCACGCGTGCTGGAGCGCCCGGCGCGAGCGTGACGAGGCGCGCGAGGCGAAGCGCGCGATCTCCATATCGGCGTCGGCCCCGCCCGCGAGATAGCGACGCAGTTCCGTGTCCGCGGGGATACGCGCCTCCTCCGGCTCGACCTGCTCGACGACCGACGGCGGCGGCTGGCCCGACCGCGCTGCCTCCGCCGCCGTCTTAACGTCAACCTTCACCGACGGGTTATCAAGCACCGGCGCGAGCGCGCGCATTATCTCCGCCTTGCGCTGCTCGGTCTCGACGATGGCCTCGACGCGCAAGTCTCGCCCGACCCGCGCGGCCGTGATCTGTTCGCCCAAGTCCGCGCCGGCTTGACTGAGCAGCCTGAGCACCTCGACCTCAAGGGCGACCGAGGCGCGGCCGTCGCCGTCTACGGCATCGGTTGACGAAAGCTCTACGCCGCCTACCTGCCCGGGACTCGTCGCGGGCCGCGTCTCAAGTCGCATCGCGCCGGGCGCGAAGAACTCCTCGTCCGGCGCGAAGACGGCGGGCGCAACTGCTGCCTTCGGCAGACGCGCGTAGCTCGCCTCGGTCAGCCGCAGCTCGCGCGCCGCGCCGCCGCCGTTGAAATTGAAGGATTGCACGATGGCGCGCAAGTCGTCGCGATTAATGACGAGCGTCGCCGCCGTCATTGATGCCTCGACGCCGGGTGTGCGCGCCGCCTCGTCCCGCGCCTCGTATCTGACGACGTATGTGTCGCCGCGATCTTCGACGTGCGCGTCCGCGGCGCCCCCGACGAGCGCGGCAAACTCCTTGGCCGAAAGCTCCCATTGCCAAGCCGTGTCCGCGTCCCAAGCAGCGCCGCCCGCGGCTGCGCCCCCCGCGCGCTCGGGCGACTCCTTCGCCGCCGTGCGGTAGACCGTGCGCGTGCCGTCGGCGCGGCGCCACTCGCCGGCGATCAGGCGGCCGCGCTCGTCGAAGACGCGCCGGACGGTGAGGCCGCGCTCGGCGCTCCTCCAAATCTGGACGCGCCGCTGTGTGAGCGTCCTCCCCGCGGCCGTGTCGCGCTCTTCGAGAACGAGGGTGCGGTGCAGCACGGTCTCCGCGTCGGCGGCCGCGGCCTCTTCGGCGCGCGCCGCGCGGGCGAGCAGTTCGGCGGCGTGCGCGCGCGGCGGCGGGGCCTGCCAGACGAGGAGCGCCGCCGCGACGAGCAGCGCGAGTGCTGACGTGACGAGGCCCCGCTTCAGCCAGAAGCCTTTGGTCGTGGGGCGGCCGAAGAGAGACGCGAGCAGGCCGAGGCGACGGCGCGCGCGGCTCACGATTGACGCGTCGCCGCCCCCGGCCCCGGCCGCTTCGAGATCGAGCTTGCCGCGGGCGAGCGCCTGCACCTCCTCGTAGGTCGCGTCGTGGTAGAGGACGCGCAGCTCGGGCCACGACTGGCGGAATCTCAGCGAGAGTTCGAGGCTGCGCCCGTCGCTCAAGTCGACGCCGAGCGACTGCCCGGCCCCGCCGCCTGATGGCGTCACGACGGGCAGCAACAGCAGGCGCGTCCCCTGCTCGCTGAAGACCTCAACAAAGCTGACGGACTCGGCGGAGTCCAAGATCAGGTTCAACTCGCTGCGCCCCGACGTGACTCGCTGCGACCCGCGTTCGTGGCCGTTGACCCAGACGCACAGCTCCTTGGGCTTGTGCTCGTAGACCTCGCCCGCCCTGCGCCGCATGCTGCGCAACTTCTGCCGCGTGAGACCTTCGCCAGCGCCGCCCGCGTGCCCCCCGCGCGAGCCGAATTCGGCGTCGGCCCCCCCCGCGTGAGCTTGGCCCGTGCCGCCGCCCGCATCGTCGTTACCGTCGTCGCCGCC
>DATCVD010000462.1:0-3466 GCA_036567125.1 Pyrinomonadaceae bacterium
TAGGTGGGGTTTTAAAAAGATCGGGTCTTAGCCGACGGTGGTCTTGAGGACTGGGGCCGTGCCGCCGCCCCCGCCGCCGCTGCTGCCGGCGCGACGCCTGCGCGGCGTCGCCGCCTCGGCGTCGGTGTTGAGCGCGACGGCGACGGCGTAGAGAAAACTTTTCGTGTCGACCGAGCGCGGGAGCACGGCGGCGAAGCCCTTCTGCGCGGCCGTGCGCATCAGCTCGACGGGGCGCTCGTGCAGGGCGATGACGGGCGTGCGCGGCGCGATCTCCTTCAGTGCTTCGACCGCGCCGGAGCGCCCGAAGCCGGCCATGTCGAGGCCGAGGGCGACGAGGTCGAAGTTGCCGGCGGCGGCCGAGCGCAGCACGTCCATCGTGTGGCGGCAGGTCTCGGCCTCGTGGCCCGCGGCGCGCAGGGCCGCCGCCAGCCGCTCGGCCGTCTCCCGGTCGTCGTCGCAGATCATCACGCGGGCCATCCCCGTTCCTTCTCGACTTCCCCTCACAAGGCTCGGCCGCGGCGCAGACGCGCCCCCGGCCACCAGAACCCAATTACAACAGTCGTGCCGCACCCCGCAGACAACGACGGGCGAAGCGCAACTGCTGAAACGTTTAGAGTTAGCGGGAAGACGCGGCGGGCCTGAACGGGCCGGACTGGGGGCGGCTGACAAAAGGCGACTGACGTTTTGTCAGCGTCTGACGCAAATTGTCAGCGACGGGGCGGTGAAAGACGGTGAGGACTGACAGGCTCGGCGGCTCAGTTTTCGCCGTACTCGCGCAGCTTACGGTAGAGCGTGCGCGCGCTGATGCCGAGGACGGCCGCCGCGCGTTCGCGGTTGCCGTTCGTGTCTTCGAGGACGCGGAGGATGTGTCGGCGTTCGATCTCGTCGAGCGTCGGCGGGTGCGGCGGCGCGGTCGCGTCGGGGGCGTCCGAGGGAGCGGCGTCGCCGCCCTTGCGCGGCACGGACTCCGGCAGGATTTGATCGGCTTCGAGCGTGTCGGAGGCGGAGAGCGCGGCGGCCCGCTCCAACGTGTTCTTGAGTTCGCGGACGTTGCCGGGCCAGTCGTGCGCGGCGAGGCGGCGTTGCGCCTCTTCCGAGAGTGAAAGCGAAGGGCGGTTGAAGCGTTCGCGGAAGAGCGCGAGGAAGTGGGAGACGAGGGCGGGGATGTCTTCGCGCCGCTCGCGCAGGGGCGGGACGTGGAGCGAGATGACGTTCAAGCGGTAGAAGAGGTCTGCGCGGAAGCGGCCCTGTTGCACGTCCTCGGCGAGGCGGCGGTTGGTGGCGGCGATGATGCGCGCGTCGGCCGCGCGGTCGCGGGTGGAGCCGACGCGGCGGAAGCGCCCCTCTTCGAGGAAGTGGAGGAGCTTGACCTGCATCGGCCCGGCCAGCTCGCCGATCTCGTCGAGGAACAGCGTCGAGCCGTCGGCCGCCTCGATCAGCCCGCGCTTGGTGACGGTCGCGCCGGTGAACGCGCCGCGCTCGTGGCCGAAGAACTCCGACTCGAACAGCTGTTCGGGGAGCGCGCCGCAGTTGACGCGGATCATCGGCTGCTCCGCGCGGGGCGAGCGCGCGTGGAGGTAGGAGGCGAGCACGTCCTTGCCCGTGCCCGACTCGCCGGTGATGACGACCGTCGAATCGAGCCGCGCGGCCTGCTCGGCCATCCCCACGATGGCGCGCATCTGCCCGCTCTCGAAGACGAGCGCCGACGACTGATCCTCGCCCTGTGGCGCGCGCACGGCCGCGCGGAGGTTCGCGTTCTGGCGCACGAGCCGGCGCTTCTCCTCGGCCTTGCGGATGACGGCCTCCATCTCGTCGAGCGTCGCGGGCTTCGTCAAATAGTCGTAAGCGCCGAGCCGCATCGCTTCGAGGCCCGTGCCGAGCGAGGTGTCGGCCGTCAGCATGATCACTTCGGGCGCGTCTTCGATCCGCCTGATCTCGCGCAAGGCGTCCAACCCGGACATCCCCGTCATGCGGATGTCCAAGAGCACCACGTCGTAGTCGGCGGCCTGCAACGCGGCGAGCGCCTCTTCGCCCGACGCCGCGCCCGCGGAGTCGAACCCGGAGCGCGCGAGTTGTTCGGTGACGAGCTTCCGCAGCAAGGCGTCGTCGTCGACGACGAGGACACTGATCTTCTTCATCGGTTAATCGTCGATCCTCTCCGGCGAGAGCCGCGGCAGCCACAGGCGGAAGCAACTGCCCGCCCCGACCTTCGACTCGGCGGTGAGCGAGCCGCCCAAGGCTTCGGCCAGAGTGGTGGCGATGGCGAGGCCGAGGCCGGAGCCGCGGCCGGCCTCCTTCGTCGTGTAGAACGGCTCGAAGATGCGCGCGAGTCGTTCGGCCGGGATGCCGGGGCCGGTGTCCGCGACTTCGAGCCGCACGCGCTCGCCGGCCGCCGCGGTCGAGACCGTGACGCGGCCCCCGCCGGCGAGCGCGTCGAGCGCGTTCGTCAAAAGATTGTCGAGCACCTGCCTGACCAAATTCTCGTCCGTCGCCAACTCGCCGAGCGCGTCGTCGAGCCGCAGCCCGAACGCGACGTTCGCGTCCGACGCGGCCGCGCGCTGCTCGAACAGCTTGACGGTGCGCGCGGCGAGCGCGTTCAGGTCGCACGGCTCGCGGCGCGCGCGGCGCTGGCGCGCGAGATCGAGCAGCCCGCGCGTGATCTGCTTGCAGCGGAGCGCCTGCCGGACGATCTCTTCGAGGTAAAAATTCCAGCCGCGCTCCTCGGCCGCCTGCTTCAACTCCGGCACGGAGCGCAGGTCGCGCTGCGTGGCCTCGGCGCAGGTCGTGATCGCGGCGAGCGGGTTGTTGATCTCGTGCGCGACGCCCGCGGCGAGCTGGCCGACCGTGGCGAGCCGGCGCGTGCGCGCCAGCTGCTCCTGCATCTCCGAGAGCTGCGTCACGTCGCTCCAGACGATGACGCTCCACGAAGCGAGGCGGGAGCCGGGGGCCGGGAGCCGGGAATCTGCGCGCCCCGGTCGCGGGCCTCCGTCTTGGGCCTCAGTCCGCGCGGCGCGGTCTTCGTCTTTCGACTCCAGACTCCAGACCCCGGACTCCAGACTTTCGAGCGGCGCGACCGAGACGAGGTAGCGGCGGCCGTCCTCGGCCTGAATCTCGAACGAGGCGGCGGCCACGGCCTCGCGCGCCATGTGGTAGGCGGCGGCGCGCTCGCCGAAGATGCGCGCGAAGGCCGCGTGGCAGTGGAGGCCGACGGCCTCGGCCGGCGCGTCCAGCCCCATCATCTCGGCGGCCGCGCGGTTGGCGCGCGTGATCGTCTGCCGCGCGTCGTGGACGACGATGCCGTCGGGGATGGCGTCGAAGGTCTGCTCCCAAACCTTCTTGCCCGTGCCCACGGTCTCGACGAGCCGCGCGTTGTCGAGCGCGAGCGCGGCCATGACGGCGAGGTCTGCGAGCGTGGCGCGCTCGTCCGGCGTGAGCGCGCGCTCCTGCCGGTAGCCGACGACGAGCG
>DATCVD010000463.1:0-5242 GCA_036567125.1 Pyrinomonadaceae bacterium
GGCGACCCGGCCGCGTCCGGCCGCGACGAACGGGGCGGCGAGCGCGACCGTGGCAAACGACAAAAACGCTCCAAGCGCCGTCACGGCCCGCGCCGCGGCAGCGGCGGCGCGATCCTCTTCGACGTGATCAGGTAACAGCAACCCGTCCGCCGCGACAGCGCCGGACGAGATGGCAAACGCTAACGGTCGCGGGGCGCGGAGTCACAAACTCCGCG
The DNA here is from genome assembly GCA_036567125.1 of Pyrinomonadaceae bacterium. Taxonomy (GTDB): domain Bacteria; phylum Acidobacteriota; class Blastocatellia; order Pyrinomonadales; family Pyrinomonadaceae; genus JAIVGV01. Next base: position 216 of record DATCVD010000463.1, read on the forward strand.
CCCCGCGTTTTCGTGCCGACGACCACTTCGCGCGCCGCGCTACTTCGAACCGTCGCGGCGGCGCACTCCGTCGGCCCCGTCGTCATCTTCCGCGCCGCCCGTCCCGACGAGCGCGCGCACCGCCGCGAGCGTGTCGATCTCGGCGGGCGTCTTGTCCGTGCGGACGCGCAGGATGCGCGGGAAGCGCAGCGCGTAGCCGCTCTTGTGCCGCTTCGATTCCTGCACGCGGTCGAAGGTGACTTCGAGGACGATCCGCGGCTCGACCGTCCGCACGCGCCCGTGCGCGAACTCCTGCAACGTGTGCGCGCGGAACCACTCGGTCAGCTCCGCCAGCTCCGCGTCCGTCAAACCCGAATAAGCCTTGCCGACGTTCAGCAGCTCCGCGTCCTCCTCCGAGCGGCGCACGGCGAAGGTGTAATCGGACAACAGGTGGCGGCGCTTGCCGTGGCCGACTTCGACGGCCGTCACGACCACGTCGAGCGTCGCCAGCGCGCGCTTCAGCTTCAGCCACTCTCTCCCGCGCTTGCCCGGCTTGTAGGTGGCGCGCGGGTCTTTGATCATCAGCCCCTCGTTGCCGCGGGCGCGCGCCGCGTCGAACTCCGCGTCCAGCCCGGCAACGTCGCCGACGAGCTTCGCCTCGGAGAGCCGGAGCGTCCCCGCGTTGCCGGCGGCGGCTTCGCGGGCGTCCGCCGCGCCGCCCGACCGCGCGATCAACTCTTCGAGCGCGCGCCGCCGCTCACTCAAAGGCTCGTCGAAGAGCACGCGGCCGTTCGCATAAAGCAGATCGTAGGCGACGAAGACGACGGGCACCTCCCGCAGCAGCCCGTCGCCGACGGTCTTGCGGCCGAGCCGCTTCTGCAACTCGGCGAACGGGAGTATCCGCGCGCCGCGAGCGGGCAGGATTTCGCCGTCGAGGATCGCGTCGGACGGAATCTGTTTCAGCGGCCCGACGAGTTCGGGGAAGCGGTGCGTCACCTCGTCGAGCGTGCGCGTGTAGAGCGCGACGCGGCCCCGCTCGACGTGCGCCTGCCCGCGTATGCCGTCGAACTTGTCTTCGACGAAGAATTCTTCGGGCATCGTGCGCCGCACGTCCGCCGGGTCGGCCGCGGCGGTCGCCAGCATGAACTTGATCGGGTGGAAGAGGCGCATCCGCGCCGTGCCCAGATCGTCGCGCCGCGCGCGCAGGGCCGTCTCGCCGATGTCGCCGACGAACATGTTGACGCGCGCCACGTCCGCGAGCGGGCGCGCGAATGCGCGCGCGACCGCGTCCTCGACCAGCCCCTCCTGCAACCCGATCCGCAGATCGCCGACGAGGAGCTTGACGACGTACTTCGCTTCGAGCGGCGTCGCGCGCCGCAAGGCCGCGACGAGCACCTCCCTCTTGTTCTTCGTCCCGCGCGTCTCGCTCAGACGCTCGACGAGGCTTTCGATTTCGGCCAGCGTGAAAGTCGGTTCGACGGCGTCGCCGCGACCGGCCTCCGCGAAAGCCTCGAAGGCGACCTCGCCCGAGTCGCCGAGGCGGACGTAGCGCGGGCGCAAATTTTCCACGTCGAGGCCCGTCACCTCGCCGATAGCGTCGCGCAGCATCCCGCCGCCGACGTTCGTCGTACGCGGGTCGTTTAAGGCGAACTGGTGGCCGGCGAAGAAGCGCGCCGCGCGCACGAGGTCACTGTCAGAGAGCGTGTGGAAATACTCGCCCAGCAGCGCGGCCTTCTCCAGCTTCTTCGTGGTCGCCGCTACTCGGTCGGCCACGCGCGCGAACGCTTCGAGCGCCGCCCCGGTCTCATCCGCGACCCCTTTCCCTTTTTTAGCGCGTGCCATGTTCCGTCGTGTCCGGCTTATCTTTCGGGGATCAGTTCGAGGACGCGGCGCGCGAAACTTTTCGCGGTGGCGACGTTCGGCGCAAACACCGAGACGTTAACAGAGCCTTTACGGAAGTTGATGGAAGGCCACGCGGTGCTGTGCGGGTGCACCCAGATGTGGCCTTCGTCGCCGAAACCCGGCAAGGCTCTTTTGATTCTCCGTTTAGAGGCGCTTGCCGAGGCGACGGCCCGACCCGCGAAAACGTCGCGCGCGTTTTTGACGCTGTCCCAAACCTCCACCTCAACAGCGGCCTGTCCGACGCCGGAGCGAAACACGATATCCAGCTTCTGGATTGCCTCACCCTTCACATCCAGCCGTTCGATCTTCCAGCGCGACTCCTTCTGCCTGAACTCGCGCTCGATGGCGTCGAACAACTTCGGTGCCTCCTGCGCCCGGCCGTCTGATGAGAAACAGAAGACGAACAGCAGGAAATACGAAGCGAGTTTCTTCATCTTTCCACCCCTCCCGCGGGCCGCCTAAGTTCTCATCAACTCCGCCGGCACGCGCACGGCCTCGTGATCTTCGGGCGGGCCGAAGATGTCGGGGTGGACGACGCGCGCGAGGATTTCCGCGCCGCGCACCACGCGCGGGCCGGGGCGGCTGAAGTAACTAGTCGCGTCAACCGCCCAGACCTCGCCCGCGCCGACGGCCGCCAGATCGTGCCAGCCGGCGGGCAGCCGCGCCGATTCGAGCGCGCTGAGGGTGTCCTCCTTGTAGTAGCCGCAGGGCGCGAGCACGATCCGTTCGGGGTCGTAAGAACCGATCTCTTCCGCCGTGGTCGTGCGCGAGGCTTCGCCCGCGCGGCCGAACGTGGGGTCGCCGCCCGCGAAGGCGACCTGTTCGGGAACCCAGTGGCCCGGCGCGAAGGGCGGCTCCAGCCATTCGAGGACGAGCGTGCGCGGCCGCGCCACCACTTCGGTCAGCGCGAGCGCCAGCGCGTCTAACCGGGTCGCCATCTCGCCGACGACCCGTTCGGCCTCGGCCTCGCGGTTCGTGAGGCGGCCGACGGCGCGGACGCTGCCGAAGATGTCTTCGATGTTGCGCGGCTCCAGCGAGACGACGCGCACGTCGGCGTCGAACATGCGCGCCGCGCGCTCGACCGTCTTGTAGCTGACGGCGCAGACCTCGCACAGCTCCTGCGTGATGATCAGGTCGGGCTTGAGTTCGCCGAGCAGCCGCTCGTCGAGATCGTAGATCGAGCCGTGGCCGTCGAGCTGCGAGCGGACGGCGTGATCGATCTCGGCGCTCGTCATCTCGCGGTGCGAGATGCGGCTCGCCGTCACCGTGGGCTTGCCGACTACTTCCGGCGGGTAGTCGCACTCGTGCGTGACGCCGACGAGCGAGTCGGCCAGCCCGAGCGCGCAGACGATCTCCGTCGCCGACGGCAGCAGCGAGACGATGCGCGGCGTTTCCGTGTTCATCAGTTCAACTCCGAAGAGGCTGTTAGCTGTTAACCGTTAGCTTATAGCAGAACCAAAACCGGGAGCGAAACGGGGGCCGAAACCTGCCCCCTCCGGCCGGCGGCCGAGCGCCAACAGCCCCCCGCGTCTTTTGCGGCGCGGCGTGTGCGCGCTACAATGGCGCGCAGGCGTTTTAGCTCGAACCGGCGAGGGGTGCTGACGTGGAAGACAAGCCTACCAATCTGCCGACGACGCGGCCCGACGGCGGCCAGCCGAGGCCGCTCGCCGAGGTGCTGTTGGAGCGGCGCGCGACTAACCATTTCACGGACGAGGAAGTGCCCGAAGAGTACCTGAACGCGATCCTGCGGCTCGCCGCGCAGGCCCCGTCGGGCTACAACTTGCAGCCGTGGCGCTTCATCGTCGTGCGCGAGGCGGAGAACCGCAAGCGCCTCCAGTCGGTCGCCTTCGGGCAGCCGAAGGTGGGCGAGGCCCCGGTGGTCGTCATCTTCGTCGGGCTGACCGAGGAGTGGAAGCGCACGGCCGACGAGGTCTTCCGCGAGGGCGCGGAGCGCGGCGCGGGCCGGCCCGACAACGTCGAGCAGTACAAGGCGGGCGCGTTCCAGTTCCTCGAAGGGATGCAGCACATGCCGACGTGGGTCAACCGCCACACGTCCATTGCGTTCACGACGATGATGTACGCGGCCGAGGCCTACGGCTTCGACACCGCGCCGATGGAGGGCTTCGACGCCGAGGCGGTCAAGCGCGAGTTCGGCATCCCGGCGGAGGGCGAGGTCGTCGCCCTGCTCGCCATCGGCCGCGCCGCGCCGCCCGACAAGGCGTACCCCGGCCGCTTCCCGCTCGAACGCGTCGCGTTTAGCGAGCGGTTCGGCGAGGCGTGGAAAGAGGAATGATGAAAGGAAGTGAATCGTAAATCGTAAATAGAGAAAACTGCTTCCCTTCTATTCACGATTTACGATTTACGATTCACGGCTTCGGAGTTTGTGATGGCGGAACAGGTTGGGTCGCGCTTCGGCGGGGTGGTCGATCACATCGCCGTGAAGTGTGAAGACTTGCGGCGGGACGCGCGCGAGTACGAGCGGATCGGGTTCCGCGTCGAGACGATGTACGAGGACTGGGCGATGCTGCGCGACCCGCGCGGCTTCGGCGTGGCGCTGCTGCCGCCGGGGTCGAAGCACCCGCCGCACATCGGGCTGCGGGTCGAGACGCGCGAGGAGTTGGAGGAGGCCGCGCGCCGCGAGGGGCGCGAGACGAAAGAGCACCGCGACCGCACCGTCTCCTTCTACACGAAGGGCATCTCCGGCCAAGTGGTCGAAGTGATCTACTACCCACCAAACTACGGGGAGGAATAGTTTTCAGCTTTCAGCTTTCAGTTCAGACAAGTCGCCCTACTGAAAACTGATCTCACTCGTCGGCCAAGACAGACGTCTTGCTGAAAGCTGAAAACTGCGAACAAAGTGACGCTACTTTTCCTCGAAACGATCGGGACGACGGAGCTGCTGTTCATTCTCGTGGTGGCGCTCGTGGTCTTCGGGCCGCGCCGGCTGCCGGACATCGGCCGCAAGATCGGCAAGGGCATGGCCGAGTTCCGCCGCGCCTCCGACGACTTCAAGCGCACTTGGGAGCGCGAGGTCGAACTCGAACGCACGACGACGACGGCCGAGCACGCGCTCTTGAACGAACCCGCGCTGGCCGCGGCCGACGCGGCGTCGCCCGCGCGCGACGAGAGCGCCGGCCCCCTAGTCT
>DATCVD010000464.1:0-2442 GCA_036567125.1 Pyrinomonadaceae bacterium
GCTGCTCGGCGTCCTGCACGACGCCGCGGAAGGTGCGGCGGTGTTGGGGGCACGGCCCGTGGACGCGCAGCGCCTCCCAGTGCGCGCGCGTGCCGTAGCCGACGTGCGCGGCGAAGCCGTAGTGCGGGTGTTCGAGGTGCAGCTCGCGCATCAGCGCGTCGCGGTACGTCTTGGCGACGACGGAGGCCGCGGCGATGGAGGCGCAGCACGAATCGCCGCGGATGATCGCGCGGTGCGGGAGCGCGATCTCGCGCAGCTGCACCGCGTCGATCAGGGCGAACTCGGCCGCCGGGCACAACTGCCCAAGCGCGTCGCACATCGCGCGGCGGGTGGCGACGAGGATGTTCGTGCGGTCGATCTCGGCGGCCGAGACCAGCCCGACGGCGTAGCACAGCGCGGTGGCCCGCAGCTCCTCGGCGATGCGCTCGCGCTGCAAGCGGGTGAGCTTCTTCGAGTCGTCGAGACCTTTGGGCAGCGGTCGTCCGGGGTCGAGGATGACGGCGGCCGCGACGACGGGGCCGGCCAGCGCGCCCCGCCCCACCTCGTCCACGCCCGCGACCAAACGAAACCCGCGGCGGCGCGCCTCCTCTTCGAAGGCCGTGCCGACCGCGGGTTCGCGCTCACGACGAGCCATAAAAGACGTGAATCGTAAACCGTGAATCGTAAACCGAAAGGGCAGAAGAAGCCTCCAGCCTCTATTAACGATTGACGATTGACGATTGACGCTCTCGCTACTTGCTGCTGTTCTTCGCCGCAGCCGACGCGCCCTGAGCCTGCCCGCTCGCGCCGGTCGTGGCTTGGCGGGTGTCGCGCTCGCGGATGCGGGCCGCCTTGCCGCGGAGGTTGCGCAGGTAGTAGAGCTTGGCGCGGCGGACGCGGCCGCGCTTCATGATGTCGATGCCCTGCACGATGGTCGCGTGCAGCGGGAAGACGCGCTCGACGCCGACGCCGAAGCTCACCTTCCTGACCGTGATCGTCTCGCGCACGCCGCCGCCCTTGCGGCCGATCACCAGCCCCTCGAAAATCTGGATGCGCTCCTTCGTCTCCGACTCCTTGATCCTCACGTGCACGCGCACCGTGTCGCCCGGCTGCACGTCCGGCACGCTGTCCTTCATCTGCGTCTTCTCGATTGCGTCTAAGCGGTTCATGATTTCAACTCCCAAGTAGCGGTTAGCTATTAGCCGTTAGCCGTTAGCCGTTCGTCTTCCTGTTTAGCTAAAAGCTAATAGCTAATCGCTAATAGCTTCATCTTCCAGCCACGCGCGCTCCTCCGCGGTGAGCGCGGCGCGCGCCAAAAGGTCGGGGCGGTTGCGCGCCGTCTTGCGGAGCGCCGCGCGCCTGCGCCAGCGCGCGATCTCGGCGTGGTTGCCGCCGAGCAGAACTTCCGGCACGCGCCGGCCGCGGAACTCCGGCGGCCGCGTGTAGTGCGGGAAGTCGAGCAGCCCCGCGGCCGAGAACGACTCGTTGACGGCCGAGGTCTCGCTCCCCAGCGCGCCCGGCAAGAGCCTCACCGTCGCGTCGACGACGACGGCCGCCGCCGGCTCGCCGCCCGACAGGACGTAGTCGCCGACCGAGACCTCGTCGGTCACGAGCAGTTCGGCGACGCGCTCGTCCACGCCCTCGTAGCGGCCGCAGATCAACACCACCTGCTCGCACGCGGCCAACTCCGCCGCCAACTTCTGTTCAAAGACCCGCCCCTGCGGCGACAGCAGCACGACCCTTTTGCCGCCGCCTTCCGGCCGGGCCGCCGCGCCCGCGCCCGTCAAGCCTTCGACCGCCGCGAACAGCGGCTCCGGCTTCAAGACCATCCCGTCGCCGCCGCCGAACGGCCGGTCGTCCACGATCTTGTGCCGGTCGCCCGTCCAGCGCCGCAGGTCGTGCGCCTCGATCCCGACCAGCCCCGCGGCCCGCGCCCGCCGCACGATCCCGAACTCGAAGACCGACGCGAAGTAGTCGGGGAAGATCGTGATGATGTCGAAACGCATGACTCGTAAATCGTGAATCGTGAATCGTAAATAGACGGAACAGGTTTTCTCTATTCACGATTTACGATTTACCATTCACGACTCTATCAGTCCTTCCGGCGGATCGACGCGGATCAGTTTCGCGTCCGTGTCGATCACGACGCAGATCGAGCGCGCGAGCGGGACGAGCGCCTCGCGCTCTTGGTCGTCGCGGACGACGAGGATCGGGGCCGCGCCGTAGTGCCAGACCTCGCGGACGCTGCCCAACTGGCGGCCCTCGACCGTCTCCACGCGGCAGCCCTGTAGCTGCCAGTCAAAGAACTCGTCTTCTCCCAACTCGACCGCCTCGGACTGCGGCACGCACAGCTCGAAGCCGACCAGCGCTTGCGCCGCCTCCGGCGTGTCGCAGCCCGCGAACTTCAGGAGCACCCGGCCCGCGTGCAGGCGGCTCCGCTCGACCGCCAGCGTCCGGCGCGCG
>DATCVD010000465.1:0-13755 GCA_036567125.1 Pyrinomonadaceae bacterium
CGCGCGCCGCCGGCGTGCCGTGCCGGAAGTCAAGGTCGGCCGGGTGGGGGTGTGAATCCGGCCCGCCCTGCGACGGGGCGTGTGCCGGGTGGTCGCTTGATCCCCGGTGCGCGCGCGCGCGGCCCTCGGGGTAGATGGCGACACCGGCCAGCGCTAAAGTTATGAGCGCGCTTGCTAGCTTCATGAGCGTTCTCCTTCGGAGTCAGAGTCCTTCGCTTTCAAGCTATAAATTTCGGTGCCGACGGCTCTGGCGCGCGCGTACTCCTTCGCCCCGCAAGCCCGGAATGACGAGGTGCCGCCGCGACGCCCCGCACGATCCGCCTAGCCGCGTCGGAGGGAGGCGGAAGGTACGCGGCCGCGGGTGAGTTCGGCGGCGCGTGATCGACCGTGCGTGATCGAACGTCGCACGAGCAACAAAACCCCTTCCCTATCCGGCGGCCGGCGAAAGCCGTCTCGGTCAGTGCGGGGCGTGCCGGGAGGCTGCGGCGCGTTTAGTCCGTAGCGCCCGTGGCTGCCAGCGCCCGCCTTTATCTCCCTCGCGGCGCGGCATCGTCGCCCGTCTCGCTGCTCAGGGGAAAAGTAACAGGATCGGCTGGGGGTGTATTTAACGGATCAAATGTCGCTTGGACGAAGCCAACATCACGGCTTGGGCGGGTGATTTTGAGCGAGTATTGTCGCAGTTCACCCCGCGCAGTGTCCGCCGCTCTCGCGTTCCCGGCCGCGGGTGAGAAGCTTTCGTCCGCTCGCAAGCACGCGGGCCGCGCCCACCCCACACACGTCGCCGATGTTGACGACCATCGTCTCTTCGGACGCTACAACCACGGGCGCAACGACTCGGACTCAACGCTGATCCGGCGGGTATCGGACTGTCAATTTCTTGGCGTGGGCCGCCGCTCCTAATTGCCGGGTGTCATGATTCCGACGGTAAGCGTGTGGCCGCGGGAACCAAAGGTGTCACCCCCTTCCTGAATTACCCTCCTTTTTAAGTGCCTCCCCCCGTGTGAATCGACAGGCACGGTTTTCGCTTACACCAGTCGCGGGCGTCCACGCCGCCCGCCGGCCCCGGAGCGAGGGCCGCTAAATTTTCTCGTCTTCAACTCCCTTTTCGTAATGAGTCCTGACCATTTAAACAAAGCGCGAGAGCGCGGGGTCTCGGCCCTCGAAGTTCTGATCGTCGCCGCGATTGCCGTCGTCCTGATGGCGATCACGTTCGTCGGCGTCTCGCAGGCGCGGCGCAACTCGCGCCGCATCAACGCGACCCGCGAGTTTCAGAACTACCTCGAACTGGCGCGGGCCGACGCCGTCCGCCGCCACGACACGGCCACCGTCGAGGTCGTCGACGCGAGGACGTACCGCGTCGTCATGGATCACGACAACGACGGGACGCTCGACGCCGACGGGGACGGCCGGCCGGACGCCGCCGACGTGCGCACCTTCGCGCTGCCCGACGATCTGAGGTTCGCCGCGCCGCTGCCCGTGCCGGCCACGTTCGACTGGCGCGGGCGCGTCGCCGGCAACATCAATTTCACGATCAGATCGGTTGACGGCGAGGGCCGGGCGCTCGAAGGCGCGGACGCCTCGACCGTCGCCCTGACCGCGGCGGGCGACATCACCGCCAACAGCGAGGTCGGCGAGCAGCTGCCGGAGATCGACGCGACGCCCTTCCCCGGCGGCGAATCGCCGACGCCCGCCCCGACGCCCACCCCGGCCCCTGTGCCGGGCGCTACGCCCACCTCCAGCCCGTCGCCTTCTCCGTCGCCCTCGCCTTCACCCTCGCCCTCACCTTCCGCCTCACCGTCTCCTTCGCCCTCGCCGTCGCCCTCGGCGTCGCCCTCGCCTTCGGCCAGCCCGACCCCGACGGCGACGCCCAAGCCAAGCCCGACTCCGACGCCAAGCCCCTCGCCGTCGCCCTCGGCCTCGCCGACGCCCGGCGGGGGCGGTTGCTCCGTGTCGGCCAGTCCGAGTTCGGTCACGGTGCGGAAGAGGGGCCTGACCACCGGAACATTCTCCGCCTCGGTTAAAGGCAGCACTTCCCCTGTGAAAATCACCGCCTCCCCGGATTCGGGGCTGAGCGTCTCGCCTTCGAGCGCGAGCGTCGGGGCGGGCGGCGGGTCGGCCACCTTCTCCGTCGCCTCGACGGAGAACAACGCGGGCAGCACCCTCTACGTCACCCTCGCGTCAACGTGCGGCGTGACGAGAGTCGCCGTGCTGGTCAAGAACTGAGGCCCACGGCCGGGCCTTGTGACTGCACATGAGAACTTCCGAATTCATAACGCCCGTCGCCGGCGCTTCACGCGCGGGCGGTTCGCCGCGCGCCGGGCAGGGCGGCTTCTCGCTGCTCGAAGTGACCATCTCGATGGTCATCCTCGGCGTGGTCGGGCTGGGCGCGGCCGGCCTGTTCAACTACTCGATCAAGTACAGCGCGGTCGCCTCGGCGCGCGCCCAGACCCTCACGGTCGCGCAGCGGCAGATGGAGCAGTTGCAGAGCGTTCCGTTCGACGACGCGCTGCTCGCGCCGACGGCCGATCCGGCCGACCCGCCGAAGCAGCGCATCCACTCCGGCGGCAGCCACTTCGTTGTCTCGCGGACGGTGGTCAGCCAAGACAGCGTGACGGTCGGCGGCGTCACACGGCCCACCACCAAGCTGATCACGCTCGACATCACGCCCGTCATCGACGACGCGCCGTGGGCCGCCGGCACGGTGACGATCTCGGCGCGGCGCGCGACGCCGCTGCGCGGCCCCTACTAGACGCGCGCGCCGCCGCGCGCCGACGGTTAACTCCGATGAAAACTGAAACGCCCGACAGGCACGGCGAGCGCGGCTTTTCGCTGCTGGAACTCGTGATCTCGATGGGGCTGACCGTCGTCGTGATGAGCCTCGCCGCGCAGCTCATCGCGTCCGGCGTCCACATCAAGGCGCGCGAGGAGCGCCGCATCGACGCCGTGGCCGACGTGCGGCGGGCACTCAACGCGATGTCCCGCGAAATCTCCAACGCCGGCTACGGGCTGCCCGCCGGCCTCCCCGCCAACGGCATCGTCGAGGCCGACTCCGACACGACGCAACTGCGTCTCCTCTCGAACTCCGACGCCTTCTCGACCGAAGCCGGCGCGACGCCCGACTCCGTCACCTCGCCCGACGAGGACGTGATCCTGCGGCTGGTCGACGACGGGGCCACCGGCCAGAGCTACATCATGCGCTTCGACGTGAACAGCGCCGTCGCCGGCTACTCCGTCCTTGCGAACCGCATCGACTCGATGTCGATCCGCTACTTCGACCGCCGCGTCACGTACAGCCCCGGCCGCTGCGAGGATGGCATCGACGCGGCGAGTGTGCGCGACGCGGCCGGCAACGCCCTCGCGGAGGTGCCGCCCTCGCGGGCCAAGTACTTGGTCATCGCGGTCTGCGTCACCCTCCCGGCCGTCGGCACGCCCGGCGCGCCGGGCCACCAGCCGCCTTCGAGCACGCAACTGATCTCCGACGTTCAGCTACGCAACGCGCAGGGCGCGTCCTACTAACAGCCGCCTCTCAAACCCCGACAGCGATGAAAGTGAACACGTCTAAACACCGTGCGGGCGAGCGCGGCGCGGCCATGATCATGGCGCTCCTCGTCTCGACGCTCGTCCTCGCCAGCGCCGGCGCGCTCCTCGTGGCGACCGCCACCTCCGCCAAGAACTCAATCGACGCGGCGGCCGAGCGGCAGGCTTACTACGCCGCCGAGGCCGGCCTGCAAACGGCCGTCAACGCCCTGCGCGGCAACATGCCGCCGGACGGCGCAGTCCCCGCCGGCACGCGCATGAGTTTCCGCGCCGCCGTCACGCCGGACGCCTCGAACGGGGCCGGCCGCGCCGCGACCGACGACCCTTGCGGGCGCGACGCGGCCGACGACTCTTGGTGCCGCCTCGCCGGCTGGCTGCCGTACGACGACCCGGACGACGAGGCCGGCTCCGTCCCCCTCGGCAACCACAGCTTCCGCGTCAACGTCTTCGACCCCGACGACAGCCACAAACTCGCCTTCGCGGCGGGCGGCGCGTGGCGGCAGCCGCCGCCGCCCGCGCCCGCCCCGTCGGCCACGCCCGTCCCCGTCTCAATCGCCGGGAACACAATCACCGTCGGCACCGCCCCCGCGCAGACGGTCATCACCTACTTCCCCCCGGCCGCGCCGGCCGACGTGCCCAACGCCGTCCCTTCCGCCGTCACGCCGTTCGGGCGGTTCGAGGTCAGGAACGCCGGCCCGCTCGTTCTGGACGCCGACACCGTCGTCGCCGGCTTCGATCTGCGCGTCACCCAGTCGCTGCCGTGGGACGGCGAGGATGTGGTCAGGGCGGCGCTCCGCACGCCGGCCGCGGGCGGATGCGCCGACACCTCTTTCGAACTCGTCCTCGATCGCCCGGTGCTGAAGATCGGCGGGGCGAGCTACGCGGTCGATGGCTTGACCAACAAGACCCGCCTCTCGCTGCCCTGCACCCCGGCCGCTGAGAACGCCACGGCGAGCGTCAACGTCACCGCCACGGTCTCCGCCCCGCAGCCCCGCCGTCTCGTCCTGCGCTCTCGGGGGTACGGCCCGAAGTGGGCCGAGAAGCGGCTTGAGTTGACGGTGGATCGCCTCCAGCTCGAAGGCGAATTCCCCGCCGCCGTCACGATGCGCGGGGCTGAAGATTGCTCGGCCCCGGCCATCGACACCGGCAGCAGCGGGGCCAAGACCTACACCGGCGCTGATCGCGACGGGGTCGAGGGAACAAAGCCCGCCTTCGCCGTGACGGCCTGCGACGTTGACAACGCCGAGTCGGGGATCAAGAAGCACGACACCGTCGCCGACCCCGAGATCGGCGTGCTCGGCAACGCCGATCCGCCCGCAGGCGCGACGACGAGTTCCCCGGCCGTCCCCGTCCCGATGCCCGCCTTCCTTGAGACGGCCGACGCGGCCCGCGCACTCCTCGACGAGCTGGAGGCCGAGGCCCGCGCACAGAACCGCTACTTCAAGCCCACCTCATCCCGCACCGTGACGAACGCCGACGGGACGACGGCCCGCCCCGGCTTCACCTTCGTCGACGGCGACTGCGTCCTCGACACCTCGGCCGGCGCGGCCGGGCTGCTCGTCGTCACGGGCGACCTTGAGATGAGCGGCAACCCTTCGTTCGACGGCGTCGTCCTCGTGCTCGGCGGGGGCACGGTCAACCGCGTCGGCGGCGGCAGCGGCGTCTTCAGCGGCGCGATAGTCGTCGCGCGCTTCGCCCGCGCGTGGCCGGCCTCCGAAGACGGCCAGCCCCACCCCTTCCTCGCCCCGACCTTCAACACCAACGGCGGCGGCAACTCGACGATTCAGAACAGCTCCGTGGCGGTCACCAGCTCGCTGGGCGTGCTCGGCGGCCCGCGCTTCAAAGGCTTCCTCGAATTTTAGGCAACCACGGACGGCGGACGGCGGGCGCGGGAGGCTGCTCCGCGACGGGCGACGGCAAAAGAGAAAGCGGCGCGACTCTCCCCATCCGGAAAGAGTCGCGCCGCTTTTGCCTCGTGCCCTGTCTCGCCGTCAGGCCATGTCGGCCAACTGCACCCGCAGGTTGTTGGCGTTCGTGGCGTAGGCCAGCCCCCGCTCCAAGCTGATCACCCCCTCGCGGATCATCCCCTCGATGACGCCGTCGAAGGTCTGCATCCCCTCTTCGCGGCCCGCGCGCATCGCGTCTTCGAGCGACTTCCCCTCCGACTCGCCCTTCTCCACGTAGTCGCGCGTGCGCGCCGTCGATTTCAGTATCTCAAGCGCGGCGACACGGCCTTTGCCGTCCGCCCGCGGGATGAGCCGCTGTGAGACGACGTAGCGGAACGTGCCGGCCACGCGCGTGCGCACGACCGGCTCCTCGTTCTTGGGGAAGAGGCCGATGAGGCGCTCGACGGTCTTCGAGGCGTTGATCGTGTGGAGCGTGGAGAGGACGAGGTGGCCGGTCTCGGCGGCTTCGAGCGCCATCTCGACCGTCTCGCGATCCCTGATCTCCCCGACGAGGATGACTTTGGGCGCTTGGCGCAGAGCGGCCCGCAGCGCCAGCGCGAAGCTCGGCGTGTCGGTGTGCAGCTCGCGCTGGTGGACGGCCGAGCGCTTGTGCGGGTGGAGGTACTCGATGGGGTCTTCGATGGTGATGATGTGGTAGGGCTTCGTCTCGTTGATGAGATCGATGACGGCCGCCAGCGTCGAACTCTTGCCCGACCCCGTCGCGCCCGTGACGAGCACGATGCCGTTCTTCAGCTCGGCGATGTTTCGCAGTTCGGCGGGCAGGCCGAGCTGCGCGAAGCTCGGCGCGTTCTCCGTGATCACGCGCATGACGACGGCGTGCGTGCAGCGCTGCTTGAAGACGTTGACGCGGAAGCGCGCGAGGCCGGGGACGCCGTAGGAGAGATCGGCGGCCCCCTTGAGTTCGAGGTCTTCCGCCGCCTGCTTGTTGCCCGCCATCAGCATCCGACTGATGGCGGCCGTGTGCCCGGCCGTCAGCTTGTCGAGGCCGGGGAGGTTGACCGGCGTGAGGCTGCCGAGCAGCTCGACGAGCGGCGGGTTGCCGGGCGAGAAGAAGAGGTCGCTGACCCGCTCGCCCGCGCCGACCATGAGGCCCAGCATCTGGTGGAACTTCTGGACGGCCGCGGCCTGCGCGTCGGACTCTTGCTGCGGAGGCAAACCCGGATTATTAGCTGGCGGGTGCGAGGTGCTCATGAGGAATAAGGGTTCGGCGATTGGGATGCCGGCTCTGACGAACGATTAGGTTGACGGGGTGTGTGTGAGATTGATGCCGCGGATTAGTCCCGCCGGGCGGTCGCGGCGTCATAAAGAACTTACAACAGCGGCTTTCAGGTTTACAAGAAAAATCGCTTACGCGCGGCCCCGCGGCCGGGCCTTTCCGTTAGCCGCCGGGGGTAAGAGGCGTCGACCGCCGTGGGCGGGGTTAACCCTCAGCGCCGGCCCGGGAGCGACAGTGATTGTTCCGCCAGTCGCGTGTATTTCGCGGCCGCCTTCCAGTTGACGGAGACCGTGTAGCCGACCTGATCCGCGTCGAGCCGCGCCTCTCGCAGCGGGTCGCGCCCGAACGCGTTGGCCGACACCACCATTCTTCTCGCCGGGCCGACTTTCCGGTACCAGAACAGCCCGTCCCGGTAGCTGTCGCGCGCGCTCGACAGGTGGTAGAAGGCCGGGCCGCGCGACATCGAAGCGAGCAGCCCCGTGGCGTTTCCCAGCGCGTCGACGAACTCCCCTTCCAGCTTGTCGAAGCTGATCCGGGATAAGGCCCGCCTCTCCTGATAGTCGGCGAAACTTTGGGAGACGGTAAGCATCTCCTCAAGGGGTCTTAGCACTTCGACGACTCGCGCGGCGATCAACTGATCGTCGGCCCGCGCGGCCCTCATCGACGCCAGCGCGCGGGAGGTTCCGGCGTCGCCGCGCCCCCGGTAATTTTTGACGACGGACTCGGCCCAGCCCGCGTGCAGGCGCGCTTTCGAGAGGAGCAGTTGCCTGAGGTTGCCGCCCCGCAATTCGAGGCAGAGCGGCCGGTAGATGTCCGGCCTCTCGCGTTCGCAGTCGGCCGTGAGGGAGTCGGCGTCGAACCAGGTCTGCCCCACCTTCGCGTACAGGAAGACCGCCGTGTCGAGGTCGGTCTTCAAGTCGCTCTCCCTCATGTCCGCGACCGTGACGAAGAGGCCCGGATAAAATCCGGCGGCGAGGGCGCGGTAGGCTTTCGCGTCGCCGCGCGCCGCGGCGGCCTCGTCGAGTCGCCTGAGCTTCGCCACGACCTTCTCCGCGCGTCGGACATCTTTCTCCCGGAGGGCCGGCGCGTCCGCCGCGCGCACGCCGAGCAGGGAGGCGAGCAGGCAGACGGCGACCAGCGCGGCGCGGGCGGCGGCTTTCGCCGCGCACCGACGGGGATGCGTTTCGCCGTCGCGGGCGTTAGGCGGCGGCACGGTCGAGCCTCCCGCAGACCGTCAGGCCGGTCAGTTCGTGGGCGCGCGCCAGATCGGCACGGCTCAGCCGCAGCATGGCGAGGCGGTGGGCCGGGAGCGAGTCGAGGCTCGCCATCTCGCTGGAGTCGTGCGCGCGGGCCACCGCGTCGGCGACGTGCAGCAGCAGCGCCGCCGGGTCGCCGGCGAGGTTTATGTCGTGATGCATCTGGACGGCGCGGGCCAGCGCGGGCGGGGCGTGGCAGGCGTCAAGTATCCACTGGCCGACCTGCGCGTGATCGACGCCGAAGGCCGCGATCTCCCGGTCGAGCCGCAGGGGGTGGCCGAGCCAGATGATCTTCTCGGCCTCTTCGGGGAAGAGTGAGCAGAGCAGCGCCTCGCCCAGATCGTGGAGCAGGCCCGCCGTGTAAGCCTCGCCGGGGTCGAGCGCGCCCGTCATCTCCGCGAGGAGTTGCGCCGCCGCGGCGCAGCGCAGCGAGTGGTCGCGCAGGGCTTCCGCTCCGGGGCCGCGCTCGCGGCCCGCGTCAGACTGCGAGATGATCTCGCGCAACGATTCCTCGCCGAGGTGCCCGCAGGCCGCGTACAAGCTCGCCGTGGTTTCGCCGGAGGCCCAGCCGGCGTTCGCCGCGCGCAGGACGCGGGCGGCGAGCGCCGGCTCCGTCTCGATCACCCTGACCAGGCCCTCCGGCGGCAGTCTCCACAGGGCCGCGGACGCGTTGACGGGGAGGAAAGCGAACCCGAAGTCGCCGCGCTTGATGCTGCCGCGTATCTTCGCCAGCGCCTCCAGACCGCAGAAGGCGCGAACCACTTCCGGGTCGAACTGCGTCCCCGCGCCGCGCGACAACTCCGCGACGGCCGCCTCGTGATCGAGGGCGGCGCGGAAGGGGCGCGGGCTGGTCATCGCGTCGTAGGCGTCGGCGACGCGGATGATGCGCGAGGCGACGGGGATGCGCTCGCCCGCGATGCCCTCCGGGTAGCCCCGCCCGTCGAAGTCTTCGTGGTGGTGGCGCACGGCGGCCGCCGCCTCCCCCATCCCGGGTATCTCGGCGAGCATCCGCGCGCCGCGCTCGGCGTGCAGCCGGACGACGGCGTGCTCCTCGTCGGTGAGCGCGGCCGGCTTGAGCAGGATGGCATCGGGCGTCCCGATCTTTCCGACATCATGCATGAGGGCGGCCAGCGAGATCTGTTCCAGCAGCTCGACGCCGAGGCGCATCCGGCGGCCGACGGCGAGGGCGTAGCCGCTGACGCGCCGCGCGTGCCCGTAGACGTGGCGGTCTTTCGCCTCCATCGTGTCGGCGATGACGCGGATGACCCCCTGCGTCGTCTCCCGCAGGCTGCGCGCGAGCCGCTTGTTTGACTCCTCGGCCTCGTGGCGCGCCCTGTTAGTCGTGTACTGCCGCACGGCCCGCGCCACGGTCAGGCGCAAATCTTCCTCGTCCCATGGCCCCGTCACGCAGCGGTAAACTTCGCCGCAGTGATCGGCGTCGATCATGGCCTTCAGGTCGGCGTGATCGGTGAGGACGATCCTGACCATGTGCGGGCGCATCGAGGCCGTGCGCGTCAGCAGCTCGATGCCGGTGACGGACGGCGTCCGCTGGCGGGTGATGAGCAGCGCCACGTCGTGCTGTTCGAGCCGCCACAGGGCCTCGTCGCTTGAGCACGCGGCCGCGACCTGATAGTCGCCGGCGAAGAGGCGTTCGAGCCGCCCGAGGCTGTTCGGCTCGTCGTCAACAAGCATGATTTGGAAGTTCATCCGCGAGTCACTCCTTCAAGGATTCGCCGACGAACGGTGTTGCGAAAACCGTTCCGCTCCGCCGAGCCGCGCGCCGCGCGCCGTCTCGCCGCGTTAGCCGCCCAATTCGGACTCGTCACGCGCGGCCGGTGCGGCCACGGGCTAACCCGTCACCGGCGCGGCCGTCCGGAAATTGACACCCGCCGGCGCGGCGTCACATTTCCGACAGCAAAGTTCGATCACGGAGCTTGCGGATGAAGCGGCGAGGGCCGCGTCCGCCGTCGGAAACCCGGTCGGGCTTCCGACGGCGGACGCGGCCCTCGCCGCTTCGCACGCGTGTTCGACTGACGCGCCCGGAAGGCGGCGCGGCTTCAGGCGACGAGTGTCAGCTGCGGGTCGGCCTCGCGGCCCTTCTTGCGGCGGGCGATCTCCTGCGCGATCTCGCAGATTTGCGACATCGAGAACGGCTTGGTCAACACCCACTCGACCCGCGCCGCCTTCTCCTCGTGCGTGCTGACGAGTTCGCCCCAGCCCGTGATGACGGCCAGCGACACCTGCCGGTCGCGCTCGCCGACGAGGCGGAGCAGTTCCCAGCCGTTCATGCCGGGCATCCCGAGGTCTGTGAGCACGGCGTCGAACTTGCCCGGCTCGAACCGCGCCAGCGCCTCCGCGCCGCTGGCGGCGAGCGTGACCTCCGCCCCCTCCTCTTCCAGAATGTCGCCTAGCAGCTCGCGCACCGGCTCTTCGTCGTCCACCACGAGTATTCTCATCATCTCGCATCTCTGTTTTCGGCCCTCGGTCGCGCCGGCCTCGGCGTCGCCGGCCGGCGACGCCGAGCGCGCCGCGAGGGGGAGGATCACCCGGAAAGTCGCGCCCAGCCCGACCTCCGATTCGACCTTGATCGTCCCGCCGTGGCGGCGGATCACGCCGTAACTGACGGACAGCCCCAGCCCCATGCCCTCCACACCCTTCGTCGTGAAGAAGGGATCGAAGACGCGCGAGCGGACTTCCGAAGTCATCCCCGTGCCGGTGTCGGTGACGGTGATGAGCGCCTTCTCGTCGCGCTGCTCGGCGGCGAGCGTGAGCTGCCCGCCCGCGGGCATCGCGTCCACGGCGTTGAAGATCATGTTGACGAGCACGTCGCGCAGCTCCGACGCGTCGCCGAGGACGTGCGCGCCGGAACGGTTCGAGACCGTCAGGTTGATCTGGACGCCGCGCGCCTCGGCGCTGTCCTTCCAGCGGGGGCGCGTGATCTCGCTCACGTCGAGCAGGAGTTGATCGACGGAGACGGTCTCGAAGTCGCGATCCTGCCGCTGGCGCGCGAAGTCCTGAATGCGCCTGACGGTCTTCGCCCCGTCGCAGGCCGACTGGACGATCAGCTCCAAGCCCCGCCGCACCTTCGGGTCTTCGGCGTGCCTGAGCATCAGCTCGGCCCGGCCGCGGATCGAGGCGAGGCAGTTGTTGAAGTCGTGCGCCACGCCCGAGGCCAGCGAGCCGACGGCCGAGAGCTTCTCGACCTGCGTGAACTGGACGCGGATGCGCTCCTGCTCCTCCACGTAGCGCGACAGCTCCTTGACGTGCTTGCGCGCCTGCTCGGCCTGCGCCTCGGCGGCCTCGACGAGTTGCAGTTGGATGCGGTAGGCGAAGTAGACGACGGCGACGATGGGGAGGATGAGGACGACGGAGTAGAAGCCGGTCGCGTTGATGAGCCGCGCGATGACCATCGCGGCCGAGGCGGCGGCCGCCGTCGTGATCGATATCCAGAGGTACGAGTCCTTCCACGTCTGCCACAGCGGCTTCCCGTCCCTCAGCGCCTCGCGCGCCGCCGCCAGCGCCGAGTTCGACGCGTACTGCGTCAGGGCGACGGCGCAGAGGAACCCGACGCCGCGGGCCGTGAACTCGCGCGTGACCGCGTCGGGGATGTGGCCGACGAACGCGCGCCCGACGCTCGCCGCAGCGAGCGTCGAGCAGGCCATGATCCCGGCGTTGAAGAAGACGGTCAGCCACCTCTTGGTGATGCGCATCGAGGAGCAGAACGCCTCCGCGGCGGCGAGCAGGACGGCCGCCTCGCCGCCGTAGAGCATCATCGCCAAGAAGATGAAGGTGTCGGAGGCCGACACCCCGCCCTTGACGCGCGGCAGCCTGACGACGGCGCGCGTGCCGACGGCGACGGCGATGGCCGCGAGCACGCCGAAGCTCCAGTCGAGCTGAGACCGTTCGAGCGTGCGCAGCGCGAACAGGCACGCCGCCGCGCCGGCCGCCGCCGCCAGAACCATGAACCTCGTCATCGCGCGCCCGCCCGCCGGGCGCGCCTCCGCCTCAACGCAACCTTTCATCGCCTCACCATCACCGTTCATCAGGTTAGTCACCGCCCCCGAGCCGCACGAGCCGGCCGGGGAAATTTAGTCGCCGCCCGCGAGCATGTTTGTCGTCACCGTCCCGTCGGCGGCCATGATGCCGTCGGCCGCGAGAATCCCGTCCGCCGCCATGATGCCGTCGGCGGCCATGATCCCGTCGGCGGCGAGGACGGCGGTTCCGATGAAGAACGTGCCGCCGCCGAGCGGCTGGCCGTTGCTCGTCAGGATCGAGTCGGCGGCCATGATGCCGTCCGAGTGCATCGTCGCGTCGGCGGCCATGATGCCGTCGGCCGCCATGATGCCGTCGCCGAGCAGGAGGCCGAGGTCGTAAACCCGCTGGTAGTGAGTCACAAGTTCCGTGCCGGTCAGGAAGGTGTGGCCGGCCACCGCGCCGCCCGCCCACGGGAACTGGAAGCCGGCGATGGTCGTCGCCTGTGTGGGGGCGGGCGCGGTCAGCAGCGGAGCGCCGAGCGCAAGGCTGCTCGAAAAGTCTGCGCGGACGAGGCGCGCGAGCCTGACCGCGCCCTCGATGTTCAACTGCCCCGCGCCCTGCTCGAAGGTGTTGAAGCCTGAGAGCGGCTGCGCCGTGTACATCAGGATGGTCTTCACCATGTTCGGCGTCAGGTTCGGGTTGACTTGCAGCAGCAGCGCGGCCGCGCCGGAGACGAGGGGCGCGGCCATCGACGTGCCGCTCAGACGCATCATCGCGTGATCGTCGTCGCCGTCCGAGTACGTCGCCAGTTCCGGGTGCGCCGTGACGAGGGCGTTGTCCTCCGACTGCGCGGCGACGAGGTTGTTGCCGGGGGCGACGAGGTCGGGCTTGACGAGGTTGTCGTGGTGGACGACATCGTCCTCATCCGTCCAGTAGCTGCGCGTCGGCCCGCGCGAGGAGTAGGTGGCGACCCCGTCGTCCGAGCGCGAGTCGGTGTCGAACGAGTTCGTCGCGCCGACCGTCAGTGCCGAAGGCTCGTTGCCCGGCGAGTGGATGAGGCCGTAGACCTTCTGCCCGTCGGCGTTCCTGCCTTCGTTGCCGGCCGCCGCGACGACGACCACCCCCGCGTCCACCAGCTCGCGCACGGCGAGGCACAGCGGATCGTCGCGGTACGAATCGACGGCGGCCGCGCCCAAGCTCAGGTTGACCACCCTGATGTTGTACTGCTGCCGGTTGTCCATCACCCACTCCAGCGCGCCGAGCACCGCCGAAGTTGTGCCCACGCCCTGCGCGTTCAGCACGCGCAGGTTGACGAGGTGCGCGTTCGTGGCGATGCCCGTGTAAGCGCCGGAGGCGACGCTGTCGTTGCCCGCGGCGAGCGAGGCGACGTGCGTGCCGTGCCCGAACGGATCGCCGGCCGGGAGGCCGCCGCCGGTGAAATCCACGTTGGCCACGACCCGGCTGTTGCCGTTCTGATCGCGGAGCGACGCGTGCGTGTGGGAGATCGAAGAGTCGAGGACGGCGATGCCGACGCCTGTGCCGTCGAGGTGGTAGGTGTTGTTGGCGGGGCCGAACTGTGAGCGCGCCGCGTCCGCGCCGGTAGTCAGGGAGACGTGGCCGAGCGCGCGGGTCGGCCTGTCGGGCGAGACGTAGGCGACCTCCTCGAAGTCGGCTAGGGCTTTGACGGCCGCGGCCGGCAGCTCCACGGCCATCGTGCGGAAGCGGCCGAAGCGGCGGCGCACGCCGCCCCCGTGCCGGGAGATGAAGTCCGCGAGGCGCGCGCTCGGAGCGCCTTTGGAGCGGA
>DATCVD010000466.1:0-2744 GCA_036567125.1 Pyrinomonadaceae bacterium
GACAGGCTCCGCCGGCTCGAAACGCGGCTGGCGCGCGCGGCCGATCTCGTCTGGTGCGGATCGACACCTGACCGGGAGATCATGGCGCGCCTCGCGCCCGGCGTGCCCTCGGTCGTCATCCCGACAGTCCACGAGCTGCACGGGCGCGGCCTGCCTTTCGCCGCGCGCGAGCACCTGCTCTTCGTCGGCAACTTCAGCCACCGCCCGAACGTTGACGCCGTGCATTTTCTGGCCCGCGAAGTGCTGCCGCTCGTCCGGCGCTCGCTGGCCGGCGTCGAGCTGTTGGTCGTCGGCGACAACGCGCCGCCGGAGTTCGCCGCGTACGCGGCCGTCGGCGTGCGACTGCTCGGTTACGTGCCCAGCCTCGATCCCGTCATGGCCGGCTGCCGCGTCTTCGTCGCGCCGATCCGCTTCGGGTCGGGCGTCAACGGCAAGATCGGCGAGGCGCTCTCCTACGGCCTGCCCGCCGTCACCACGACGGTCGGGGCGGAGGGCTGGGGCTTCACCCCCGGCGAACAGGCATTGATCGCGGACGCACCCGGCGACTTCGCCGCGGCCGTCCTGCGCCTCTACGAAGACGCCGGGCTGTGGCAAAGGCTCTCGGACGGCGGCTACCGCCACATCGCCGAGAACAACACGCCGGAGGTCATCGGGCGGGTCATCAACGACTCGCTGCGGGGCGGCGCGCTTCCGGACGGCGCGCCCCCGCCCTGACGCGGCCGATTCGGACTGACCGGCGGCGGCGCGAGGCCCGCCCTACGAACCGGCCCGCAACTTCCACCTCACTTCTCGCGGGCGACCTGATGGAAATCCGGGTTCCGCTCGTCGTGCGGCTTGGACAGCATGTTCAGCCACTTGGCGTCCGTCTTGGTGCGGAAGGTGTGCAGCTCGTAAGGCTCGATGATGAAAACGTCCCCTTTACCGACCGTCATCTCCGTGTGCTCGCCCGAGTTGAGATCGTCGATCACGACTTCGATTTCGCCGGAGATGATGAAAAAAAGTTCGCGCGTCTCCTTGTGGTAGTGGTTGCCCCTGACCTGCTGCGCCGCGGTCTCGATAAAATTGACCTCGGCCCAACGCTCGCGCGTGATGCCCCAGAACCCGCCGCGCTCGTCCACCCTCGTCATGTAGGGAGAAAGTTTTTGCACTATACGCCTCCTCGCGCCTTTAACCGGTTGAAGCCTTCCGTTACGGAATCGAACGCGACGCCCAGCCTCGCGGAGGTCTGCTCTACGCACAGGGAGGAGTCGCGCTGTAGCAGCAGCTTCTCGCTCAGGCCGGCGGCCGAGACGGGAGACAGCAGACCGGCATCAAGCCCGAATGCGTCGGCGTAAGCCCGGAAGAATTCGTAGCGGCTGACGCGCTGCCGCCCCGCCGTGTGAAACACCCCGGCCAGCCCCCGCCGTATGATCGCGTCCATCATCTCCGCCAAGTTCTCCGCGTAGGTCGGCGTGTTGAATACGTCCGTAAAACACTCGACAGTCCGGCCCGCCTCGATCTCCGCCGAGAGCCACCTCAGCAGGGGCGCTCCCTGACCGTAAACTCCGCCGCTCCGGCAGACGGCGACATCCGCCAACTCTTCGCGGGCGAACCTCTCACCCTGTAGCTTGCTCTCGCCGTAAGCCAGCGCGGGCCGCGGCGGGTCGTCCTCCCTGTAGTTCCCGTCCGTGCAGCTAAAAACCAAGTCGGTGGAGACGTAGATCATCTTCGCCCCGAACTCGCGGCAGGCGCGCGCGACGATCCGCGTCCCCAGCGCGTTTATTCTGTAGGCCTCGTCGGGGTGTTCCTCGCAGAACCGGACGTTCTTATTAGCGGCCGCGTGGATCACCACCTCCGGCGCGGCGCGCTCGAAGACGGAAAAAACCGACTCGGCGTCCCTGACGTCCAGCCGGAAGGCCGGCGGGGTCGTGTCCGGGGCGGCGGGGCGGCTCAGGTAGGTTGTGGCGACCGGCCGCCGCGGGCCGAAGAAGTTGACCAGGTTTTGTCCGACGAAACCGCCGCCGCCTGTGATCAGTAACATACCCATTCTTTGGCCCGACCGTGACTCGTCAGTCCCAGTTTCGTGAGCGCCGCCGGGCGCGAATTTTACTGTCGGGCATTCAAGCGATCCAACGCTCGTACCACAAGCTAAGGTTGAGGAGCGCCCAGAGGTGGAAGCCCCAGTCGCGCGCGCCGCGGCGGTGCTCGTCGCTCATGCGCGCGACGAAGTCGTAGTCGAGGAAGTCGCGGCGGCGCATCGGAGAGTTGGTGATTAGTCCGGCGAGCTGCGCGCCGCCCGCGCCGCGGAACCAGCGGTGGACGGGCGCGCCGAAGCCGCGCTTGCGTTGGTAGAGCAGCTCGCGCGGCAGGACGTTTTCGAGCGCGCGCTTCAAGACGTGCTTGCCGCTCGCGCCCTCGACCTTCGCCGCGCGCGGAAGCCCCAGCGCGTACTCGACCAGCGCGTGATCCAGAAAAGGCACGCGCGCCTCGACCGAGTTCGCCATCGTGATCTTGTCCACGCGCATCAGCAGCAGTTCGGGGAGCCGCAGCTTCAACTCAAGGTAGGCCATCCGCGCGAGGAAATCCGCGCCGGGGCGCAGGCGCGAGAAGCGCTCGTCGATGGCGCGCACCTCGTCGTACGACGAAAGCCCGGCGGCGCGTGCGCGCATCGCCGGCGAGAGCGCGCGGCTTTTCAGAGCCTCGTCGAAGACGACGACGCCGCCCCAGAACAGCGACTCGCCCGCGCCGAGCCGGCGCGCGAGATC
>DATCVD010000467.1:0-5533 GCA_036567125.1 Pyrinomonadaceae bacterium
CGGTGGCGGGCCGGCTGATGGCGCACGAGGTCGCGCACCTGTTGCAGGCCGAGCGCGCGGGACTCGCGCCTTTCCTGCTCGCGTACCTGCGCGAGTACTGGGGCGGGTTGCGGCGCGCGCCGAGGTGGGACGCGGCGGCGCACTGGCGGGCGTATTCCGAGATCAGCTTCGAGCGCGAGGCGCGCGCGGTTGAACGCGCCTACGAGCGCTGGCGCGCCGGGAGAGGGAATTCTCGAACGCCCGCCGCACGGACGCCGGCGGCGGGCGTGGTCGATTCGTCGTAACCCGCTGGCGGCGTTGTTGAGGCTTCGGCGCGCGCGCGCGGCGCGTCGGCGCTCAGACCGCGAGGTCAGTGAGGTCGAAGCCGACCCTGCCCTGCTGCACCTCTTCGAGGGCGACGCGCGTCGGCTTGTGCCGCTGCGTGTCCATGCCCTCGACGCGCGGGTGCGCGCCGCGCTGGAGCTGCTTGCTGCGCTGCGCCGCGACGATGATCATCCTGTATTTCGAGTCCAACTGCGGCGCGCCCTCCTCGGCCGGCCCGGCCGCCTCCGCCTGCATCTCCGCCCGTTTTGCCATAGTCAGTAAGCTCTCAAGTCAACCGAATTTATCCGGCAGGTACTTTAAAGAAAAATCCGCCCGCGCCGCGAACCACCCGGAATAGCGTTAACTAGCCGCCGGCGGGAAAGTCGCCAGCACGCGCTCGGCCAGCCACGCCTGCCGCTCGCGCCGCGCCCGCTCGGCCTGCACGATGCCGGCCAACTGCTGGGCCGCGCGCTCGACCTCGTCGTTCAGGACGACGTAGTCGAACTCGCGCCACTGCTCGACCTCGCCGCGCGAGTTGCCGAGCCGCACGGTCAACTGCTCGACGCTCTCGGTCTCGCGCGCGATCAGGCGCGCGCGCAGCACCTCGAACGACGGCGGCAGGATGAAGACGCTCACCGAGTCCTTGTTCGTGCCGCGGATCGAGGCCGCGCCCTGCACGTCGATTTCGAGGATCACGTCGCGCCCGGCCCGCAACTCCTGCTCGACGGCCGTGCGCGAAGTCGCGTAGTAGTTGCCGTGGACGACGGCCCACTCCAGAAACTCGCCGCGCGCGCGCGCGGCGTCGAACTCGGCCGCGGAGACGAAGCGGTAGTTGACGCCGTCGCGCTCGCCCTCGCGCGGCAGCCGCGTCGTCCACGAGACCGAGTAGCCGAGGCGCGGGACGAGCTTGCGGGCGCGGCGGATGAGCGTGCCCTTGCCGCCGCCCGACGGCGAGCTGATGACGAACAGGATGCCGCGCGCGACCGGCGGATTCAACTCCGCCAACGCCTCCGCCGTCAGCTCGCGTGTGGTCGGCTCACTCAATGTTCTGCACCTGCTCGCGGAGCTTTTCGACCGCGGTCTTGATCGCGAGCGCCGCCTCCTTGATCGCCGTGTCCGTCGATTTCGAGAGCACGGTGTTGGCCTCGCGGTTGAACTCCTGCAACAGGAAGTCGAGCCGCTTGCCGATCTCGGCGTCCGAGTCGACGCCCTCGCGGAACTGCGCGACGTGGCTGCGCAGGCGCGTCAACTCTTCGGTGATGTCGCTCCGGTCGGCGAGGTACGCCACCTCCTGCGCGAGCCGCCCCTGATCGAGTTCGACGATCTCCAGCCCGTCGCGCGCCAGCAACTCGCTGATCCGCTTCTGCAAGCGCGCGCGGTAAGCCTCGACCAGATCGCCCGCCACCGACTCGACGAGCGGAATCTGCCGCTCGATCTCGTCGAGCCGGCCGCGCATCTCGGCGGCCAGCGCCCCGCCCTCGCGCTCGCGCATCCGGTTCAGGTCGTCGAGGGCCAACCCCAGCGCCACCTCGACCCCCCGCGACATCTCCTCGGTCAGCCCGCCGTTGCGCACGGGCTGGAGCGCGCCGGGCAGGCGCGCGAGCAGGTTCACGTCCGGCTCGCCGGGCAGGTTGAACTCGCGCTGCACCGTCCGCATCGCCTCGATGAAGCCGGTGATGAGCGGGCGGTTGACCTCGTAGCTCACCTCGCTCTGCCGGTCAATCGAGATGGCGACCTCGACGCGCCCGCGCGAGAGCTGCTCGCCGACGCGCTTGCGCACCAGCGATTCCAAGCCGGCCAGCTCCGGCCCCGCGCGCAGGTGCACGTCGAGGAAGCGGTTGTTGACCGTCTTCAGATCGACCGAGACGCTGAAACCCTCGCCCGCCGCCTGCCCGCGGCCGAAACCCGTCATTGACTTCATAAGAGCGCGAATCGTGAATCGTGAATCGTGAATCGTGTTTGAATGGCGACCAACTTGAAGGGTGCTCGCTCAAGCCGGGGAAGCCGGTAAGTTTCTATTTACGATTTACGATTTACTATTTACGAGTTCTCCCTCCTCCTCGTCGGCGAATTGGAGTTCGTAGAGCCGTTTGTAGGTGCCGCTCTGTTCGAGCAGTTCGGCGTGGCGGCCGGTCTCGACGACGCGGCCGCGCTCGATGACGACGATGCGGTCGGCGCGGCGCACCGTCGAGAGGCGGTGCGCGATGACGACCGACGTGCGGCCGCGCGTCAGGTTGGCGAGCGCCTGCTGGACGTAGCGCTCGGACTCGGCGTCGAGCGCGGACGTGGCCTCGTCGAGGATGAGCACGGACGAGTCGGCGAGCACCGCGCGGGCGATGGCGAGGCGCTGGCGCTGCCCGCCGGACAAGAATATTCCGCGCTCGCCGACGACCGTGTCGTAGCCGGCGGGCAGCGCCGAGATGAAGTCGTGCGCGAAGGCGACGCGGGCGGCGCGCTCGACCTCCTCGTCGGTCGCGTCCGGCCGGCTGTAGGAGATGTTGTAGCGCACCGTCTCGTTGAAAAGCACGGTCTCCTGCGTGACGAGCGCGATCTGCTCGCGCAGGGATTTCAGGCTCGCGTCGCGGAGATCGACCCCGTCCCAAGTGACCGCGCCGGCGGACGGATCGTGGGAGCGCATGATGAGTTTGGTGAGCGTCGATTTGCCGCCGCCGGACTCGCCGACCAAGGCGATCATCCGCCCGGCCGGGACTGCCAAGCTCACGTCCGAGAGAACCTGCCTGCCCCCGTCGTTCGCGTAGCTGAAGGAGACGTTGCGCAGCTCGATGCGATCACGAAGGGGCGCGAGCCGGGCGGCGTCGGCGCGTTCGGGCAGCTCCTGCCGCTCGTCGAGCACTTCCCAGACGTGGCGCGCGGCGGCGAGCGCGATCTCCAGCGCGTTCTGCAAGCGCGAGAGCTTGCGCATCGGGTCGTAGGAGGAGAAGAGGAAGAAGAGGAAGGCGAGGAACTGCGCCGTGTCCATGCGGCCGGCGGCGATCTCGCGCTGGCCGAAGTAGAGCAGGACGGCGACGGCCACGACGCCGATCAACTCGATGACCGGCGGGGCGAAGCCCGTGATCTTCGCCGTCCGCAGGTTCGCGCGCATGATCCGGCGCGCGACGCGCGTGAAGCGGCCCTGCTCGCGCTCCTCGCCGCGGTAGGCTTTGACGATGGGGTGGTTCGCCAAGCCCTCCTGCGCCGTGTCGACGAGCTGCTGGTTGCCCTCGTGCGTCTCGGTCGAGAGGTTGCGTAGGCGGCGGCCGAACTTCGCGGTCAGCAGGCCGATGACCGGCGCGATCAGGAGCGAGCCGGCCGTGAGCCGCCACGAGAAATAGAAGGACGCGGCGAGGAAGGCGACGAGCGTGAAGCCCTCGCGCAGCATGTCGCGCAGCGTGTTCGTGACCGCCGCCTCGATGGCCGCGGCCGACGAGACGAGGCGCGAGACGAGGTAGTTCGTCCGGTGCCGCTCGTAGAAGTCGGCCGACTGCCGCAGCAGGTGCGCGTACAAGTCCTGCCGGAGCCGCAAGACCGACTCCTGCCCGATGCGCGCCATCAGGTAGGTCGAAAAGTATTCGGCGACGCCCTTGCCGACGGTGAAGGCGATGAGCAGGAAAGAGATCGTGCGCCACGCGTCGAAGCCCGAGTCGGGGATGAGGCGCTGGATGTCGAAGATGGTCTGGCTGGGCTGGGCCGCGTCGGCGCGCCCCAACGCCTGATCGAAGATCGGGACGATGAGGCCGCCGACCGCCGATTGCAGCAGCGCGCCCGCGACCATCGCGAACGTGGCGAGCAGGAACTTCCCCCAGTGCGGCTTGAGGTAAGTCAGGAGTCGCAGGAGATCGCGCATCGGCAGTCCGCGTCTTCGGTGTACGTCGCGTGTCGGTCGTCCGGTTGGAGGGAACTTTTTGGCGCGTCGCTTAAAGG
Organism: Pyrinomonadaceae bacterium; assembly: GCA_036567125.1. Classification (GTDB taxonomy): domain Bacteria; phylum Acidobacteriota; class Blastocatellia; order Pyrinomonadales; family Pyrinomonadaceae; genus JAIVGV01. The sequence goes on from DATCVD010000467.1 coordinate 4,225, forward strand.
AGAGACTATACGAAGGGGCTTCGCGGCGCGTCAAGGCGGAGGCCCGCCGCGCCGCGGCTCGAAGGGCGGGGGCGGACGTTCACCGGGGGGCGCGAATTTCGCTCCTTGCCGTGCGGCGCTGTTGGCTTATAATCTAGGCGCACTTGAGATTACGTCGCGCGCGCGCGCCGGCCGGCAACTGCGGGGGCCGCGCGCCGCGCAGGGACTTTCCAGAACCAAGTGACCCATAAACTCTTAATCGCCGACGACGACGCCAGCATGCGCCCGCTGCTCGCGGCCTACTTCCGCCGCCTCGGCTTCGCAGTGACGGAATGCGAGACGGGATCGGAGGCGTTCTCGGCCGCGGCCGCGTCGGAGTTCGACTGCTTCATCTTCGACGTGACGATGCCGGGCCTGACGGGCTTGGAACTGCTCCGCCGTTTGCGCGAGCGCGGCGTCACGACCCCGGCCCTGTTCCTGACCGCGCACGACGAGCTTGAGGACAAGGTGGCGGGCTTCGAGGCCGGCGCGGACGACTACCTCGCCAAGCCCTTCGAGCCGCGCGAGCTTGAGATGCGCGTCGAGGCGCTGCTGCGCCGCGCGAGCCACGCGCCCGCCGCCGAGGGCGAGGAGAAGGACAGGATCGCCGTCGGCACGCTCGTCATCGACAAGCGCCGCCACGAGGTGACGCGCGACGGCGCGCCCGTCGATCTCACGCCGCTCGAATTCCAGATACTCGAACGTCTCGCCAGCGAGCCGGGCCGCGCGTGGTCGCGCAACGACCTGCTCGATCAGGTCTGGAGCACCGACTACGAGGGCTACCAGCGCAACGTCGATCCGCACATCAACCGCCTGCGCCAGAAGATCGAACCCGATCCGAAGAACCCGCGCTACGTTCTGACCGTGCGCGGCGTCGGCTACAAACTCAACGACTCGCTATGAACCCCCAACTCGCCCCCCGCCTCCTGCGACTCTGCTGCCCGCTCGCCCTGCTGCTCTCGGCGTCGTCGGCCGCCCGCGTCGCGGCGCAGCAGCCGACGCCCAGCCCGACGCCTTTCAAAGTCGAAGCGGCGGCCGAGACGGGCGTGCAGGCGACCGAGTTCGTGCTGCGCTGGAAGCCGACGCCGCGCGTCACGCGCTACCGGCTGCAAGTGTCGCGCGACTCGGCCTTCAGCGACATCGTCTTCGACGGCGCGGTCAGCGGCCTCGAACACCGCGTGACGGGCCTGCCGCCCGGCCGCTACCACTGGCGCGTCGCGCCCGCGCCGAAGGAGACCGGGCGCTTCTCGGCCGGCGAGGTCGTCGAGGCCACGGCCGAATCCACCGCCGT
>DATCVD010000468.1:0-6117 GCA_036567125.1 Pyrinomonadaceae bacterium
CGCAGCGGCGCGGCACGCCGTCGCGCACGCAGCCGCGCACGACGCTCGACCAGACGCAGGCCAACGCCGCGCGCATCAAGCTCTCGGACGAGATCAAGAAGCTGGCGCGCTTCGTCTACCTCTACGGCCGCATCTCGAAGGACTTGGAGACGGTCAGCGCGCAGTCCGACTCGGCCGACGTGGCGCGCAGGACGAGGGCGGCGCTGCTCACGAACTTTGCCCCGCTGCGCGACGACCTCGATCAGTTGGAGCGGCAGTTCCGCTTCACGCGCGGGCTTGAAGGCAGCTACCAGAAATTGCAGGGCGTGGCGGCGAAGGTCGAGCAGGCCGAGTCGCAGGTCAGCGCCGGCCAGTACGACCGCGCCGGCAAACTGCTCGTCGATGTCGTCACGCAGTTGACGGACGTGCTTCTCGAAATGTGAAAAGGCGTGAATCGTGAATCGTGAATCGACGAAAACCAGTTCCGGTCGATTCACGATTTACGATTCACGATTCACGCCTTTCAGCCCTTCTTCGAGTAGTAGCCTTGGCGGGCGCGGACGCGCGCGTCGGGGCGCGCGGGCGTGGCGACGCGGATGCGGAGGAACTTGCCTGCCGGAGCGTCGGAGTTCGAGTAGTACTGGATGAGGTACTGCGCGCGCAGTTCGTTGGCGATCTGCCGGAAGATGGTCGCCAGATCCTCGGCGCGCGCCGGGAGGTAAGCCACGCCGCCGGTGGATTCCGCCACCCGCTGCATGCCGTTCTGCGCGCGCTGGCTGATCTGGTTCAGGTGGACGCCGGGGCCGCTCGGGTTGATCGCGTAGAAAACGGCGTCGGCGCGCTGCACCTCGCGCATCGTCGCGTCGATTGCGCGGCGGTGCCGGTCGTTGACGCGCTGGCGCGCGGCCGCGGGCTGGAGCTTGCCGCTCGCCACCGCCTCGTACTCCGAACGCAACTCCTCGACGGGCAGGTCGCGCAGCAGGTTGCTGTTGTTGTCCTCGCCGTCCGAGATGACGAGGATGACGCGGCGGTGCCGGCCCGGCGCCTTCTCCGCGAGGTACTTCGCGGCGCGCTGGATCGTGTCGTAGAAGGCGGTGGCGGTCGAGACGGCCGCGGCCGGGATCGCTTTCACCCTCTCGATGGCCGCGCCCGAAGCGGAAAGCTCGTGCAGGAGTTGCGGCTCGGTCGCGATGGTGAAGACGGCCGCGCGATCCGCGGGCTTCAGAACCTCCCGCAGGAAGCCGACGGCCGACTGCTGCTGGAACTCGAAGAAACGCTTGGCGGTCGTGCTGCTCGAAACGTCGAAGACGAGCGCGATGTCGAGCGGGACTTGCTCGGCCGCGCCCACGTCGGCGATCTCCTGCGCGCGGCCCTCCTCTTCGAGGCGGAAGTCGGCCGGCTTGAGGCCCTGCACGGGCTGGCCCGCCGCGTCCGTCACCGAGACGGGCACGACGACGAGGTTCGACGTGACGGTGATGACTTCGTCGTCATCGATTGCGTCGGCGGGCGGCTGATCGGCGGGCGGCGGCTGAGCGGGTTCCGGCGTCGGCCGCGGCGTCTGCGACGTTTGGGCCGGGCCGAGTTGCGGGACGCGGACGGGCGTGGGCGAAGGCGTCGCTTGCGGCGCGCGCGCGGCGGCCGAGTGGGCCGCCGTGTCGGAGACGAAAAGTGCCGGCGCGGCGGCCAGCACGAGCGACAGCACGGCGGCGCACGCGCGCCACTTCCCCGTTCCCCTTAGCCTCATCGAAACGCCCCCCGATTCAGAAACGGGGTTACAGGTATCAGGTTTGAAGTTCGGGGTTCGCCGTCCGGGCTTGAACCCCAACCCTGAAACCTGAGACCTGTAACCCTACCTTTCTACCGCTGCGGCTGCGCCGGCTGCTGCTGCTCCTCGGGCGGCGTGGCGGCCTCCGTCTTCGTCGGAGACAGGTTCGGGGCCTGCTGCATCAGCCCGCGGTTGACGAGCACGGCCACCTCGACGCGGCGGTTCTGCTGCCGCCCGTCGCGCGTCGCGTTGTCGGCAATCGCCTGCTTCTCGCCGTAGCCGAACGGCGTGATGATGCGCCGCAAGGGGATGTTGTGGTTCTCGGCCAAGTAGCGCACGACCGCGTCGGCGCGCTGCTGGCTCAGGCGGCGGTTGGCGTTCTCGCTGCCGTCGGCCGACGCGAAGCCGCGCACCTCGACGACGTAGCCGCGCGCGCGAAGGGCCTGCTGCGCGATCTCGTCGAGCGTGGCCTTGGCCTCGCGCGAGAGCACGGCGCTCCCCACCCGGAAGTTGACGTTCACGCTCTGCTGCACGGTGTAGTCGTCGAGGGCCGAGATGCGCTCGTTCGTCATGTTGACGCCCGAGACGGCCATGTCGGCCGTCTCCTGCGCGGCCCTCGCCCCGCCGCGCGCCGCGTTCGACACGGCCGCCAACTCGTCCAACTGCCCCGACAGCCGCTGCGCGTTAGACTCGGCCTCGGCCAGCCGCCCCTCGGCGTTGCCGACCCGCGTCTCGACGGGGTCGACCCGCGCCTGAATCGACTGCGCGACCCGCAGGTCCGTGTCGCCGAAGCGCACCTTCGTGGCGGCCAAGCGCCCTTGAGCGTCGCCGCGCCCCTCGACCTCGAGGTTGAGGCCGCGCAGGATGTTCGACGCGCCGTAGGAGGAGCCGCCGCCGAAGAAGCCGCCCTTCGTCTTGATGCTGGTGCGGTCGCCGAGCGCGACGGTGGTGGTCACGCCGTTGGCGTCCTGCACGTCGAACGTGTTGGCGTCGATGTCGCGGCGCGTCACCACCCCCTTGACCTTCATCTTCTGGCCCGACGCGACCGTGCGCGTGTTGGCCGAACCGGATATCGTGCCGCCCTGCGCCGAGCCGCTCTGCGCCGCGGCCGCCGTGCCGAATGAGAGGGCGAGGCCCGCCGCGAGTGTGAATTGTCTCCATCCTCTGTTGTAGCTCATCAGTTTTTCTCCCTGTTGACGTAGCTTCTTAAATTGTCATGTGTCGCCCGCGCCCGACGCGCGCGTACCCGGAGCGCGGCGGGCAAACTACTTCCGTCGTGACACCCGTGCGAGGTGTTGCGAGAGAGAGAGTCGGCCTGCCGGACTTCCGGTTGCGAGGGGCACGCGTCTGAACGGAAATCAAAACTCCGAAACCTTTACTGCAAAGAATTCGGCGGAGTCAAGACCATTGATGACGGGACGGCCGGGAAGGTTCGCGTCGGGCGCAATTACAATCAGTTTGCCACCGGATCGCAATAAAACCGGAGGCCGAGCCGCCCGGCCCGCCCCGCCGCCTGCCGCCGCCGAATTGATTGAACGCACCCGGCGCGCTGTGCTAATCTGCGGCCGTTTTCACAACCCAGAGAACCCCCCGGCCGCCCGCCCCGTCGGAAGTTGCGCGAGCGGAGCTTCAGCGCCACGCGTCAGGGCAGCCAACTGCCGCCGCCAGTCGCCAGCCGCCGAACCTATAAGGAGTAATTCTTTATGCGATCCCCCGTCAGCTTTTGCCGCGCGCTCGCCTTCGCCTGCGCCGCGATTCTCGCGGCAGCCTCCGCCGCCCAAGCGCAGACCGGCTACGGCGTCAACTCCGCCGGCACGCTCTTCCGCTTCGACGTGAACAACGCGGGCGCGGTCGCCGTCGTCGGGACGCTCCCGTTCACGCCCGAAGGGATCGACTTCCGCCCCGGCACGTCCACGCTCTACGCGCTCGACGTGGGGGCCGCGACCACGCAGCTCTACACCATCAACATCCTGACCGGCGACGCCACGCCCGTCGGCGGCGGCTTCCCGTCGGCGGTGTCGGGGCAGCCCTCCGGCAACTACAGCCTGCTCGGCGCGACCATCGGCTTCGACTTCAACCCGCGCACCTTGCAGGCCGACGGCAGTGTCCGCATCCGCGTCGTCGCCTCGAACGGCACGAACCTGCGGCTCAACTCCGACACCGGACAGATCGCCGCCATCGACACGCCGCTCGACTACCCGGACGCCGACCCGAACGCCGCCGCGACCCCGATGGTCGACGCCGCCGCCTACATTAACTCGGCGCGCTCGACCGCCGCCGGCGCGGGCACGACGACGCTCTACGTGATGGACTTCGGCACGGACGATCTCTCGACGCAGAACCCGCCGAACGCCGGCCAGCTCAACACCGTCGGCCCCTTCGGCGCGTCCGTCAACGCCGACTCCGGCATCGGCTTCGACATCGTCAGCGACCCGGCCTCGACCGACGACGGCATCGGCGGCGACCGCGCCTACGCCGTGCTCCGCCGGCCCGACGCGCCCGCCGGCAACGAGGGCGCGTACCTGCTCTACGACGTGAACCTCTCGACCGGCCAGATCACGGGCGGCCGGTTCGTCGGCGGGGGCGAGGCGAACTTCGGGGGCGGCTTCGCCGTGCTCGGCGATCTCGTCTCGGCCGGCGGCCTCGTCATCTCCGAGTTCCGCTTCCGCGGCCCCAACCCGAGCGCGACCCCGGGCGGCGGTCTGCAGAATGAGTTCATCGAACTCTACAACGCGAGCGGCTCCGACATCGTCGTCTCGGCCGCCGACGGATCGGAAGGCTTCTCGGTCGCGGCCTCCGTCCCGTCGGCGGAGGTGGCGGCCTCGGCCTCGGCGCGGCTCTTCGTCATCCCGAACGGCACGGTCATCCCGGCGCGCGGCCACTACCTCGCCGTCAACGGCAACGGCTTCAGCCTGATCAACTACCCGGCGGGCGAGGGCGGCGTCAGCTTCGGCGACAACACCTACTCCTTCGACATCGGCGACGCCGAGGGGGTCGCCCTCTTCAACACCGCCAACACGGCCAACTACAGCACGACGACGCGGCTCGACGCCGCCGGCTTCGCCACGCCCGCCGCGCCGCCAGCCGCGAAGCCGTCGGGGGCGAAGCCGCGCGCGAGCGACCCGCTCTTCGTCGAAGGCGCTGGCATCCCCCGGCCCGTCACCGTCGAAAACGAGCACAGCTTCGTCCGCCGCCTCGAAGCGGGGCCGCCGCAGGACACGAACGACAACGCGGCCGACTTCGTCCTCGTCTCGACCGATCCCTTCCAGTTCGAGGGCAACCCGGCGGCCGTCCTCGGCGCGCCCGGCCCGGAGAGCAGCCAGAGTCCGATCCAGCGCAACGAGCTGATCAAGGCTTCGCTCATCGATCCGAACTGCACCTACACGCTCGAACCGACGCTCGCCTGCGGCACCACGCGCGACGAGACGCCGGACGCGGGCAACAACTCGACCTTCGGCACGCTCCGCATCCGCCGCCGCTGGACGAACAACACGCAGCAGCCCGTCTCGCGGATGCGCTTCCGCATCGTCGACATCACGACCTTCGGCAGCCCGAACGTCTGCAACGGCTGCGAGCAGGCCGACCTGCGCGCCCGCACTTCGGGCGACGAGTCGGGCCTCGTGCTCTCGGCCGGCGGGACGGCCGGCACGCAGGGGCTGACGCTGGAAGTCCCGGCGCAGCCCGACGGCGGCGGCCTCAACTCGACCCTCAGCGTCGCGCTCGAAACCCCGATCCCGCCCGGCGGGTCGGTCAACGTCAACTTCCTGCTCGGCGTTCAGGACACGGGCCTCTACCGCTTCTACGTCAACGTCGAAGTCCTGAACAGCGAAGCGCCGGCGGGGGAAACACCCCCGTCGAGTCGCGGCGGGCGCAAGATCAAATCCGCGGTGCGCAAAGGCAAGGGCTTCACGCGCTAATAGCTGTTAGCTGTTAGCCGTTAGCTGTTAGCTAAAACCGAAAGGCGGGAGGCAGTCACTAACTGACTGCCTCCCGCCTTCTTCGTTTTCTGAAAGCTAACAGCTAACCGCTAACAGCTAACCGCTAACGGCTTTTTTCGCGCCGCGAGTAAACGGCGAGGCCGGCGAGCAGGAGGAGCGTGGCGAGCGAGACGGCCGCGCCGTAGCGGGCGGCCGGGGCGCGGTAGCGCATCTCGACGCGGTGACGGCCGGCGGGCACGTGTACGCCGCGCAGCAGGTAGTTGGTGTTGAAGACCTTCGCCGCCTCGCCGTCCACCTCCGCCTCCCATCCGGGGTAGAAAGTTTCGGAGACGACGAGCAGGGCCGGCGTCTCCGACTCGGTCTCGACCTCCAAGCGGTTGTGCCCGTAGCTGACGCGGGCGACCGTCGCCGCCCCCGGCGCGGCCGCGCCGCCGG
>DATCVD010000469.1:0-4593 GCA_036567125.1 Pyrinomonadaceae bacterium
ACGCGACAAAAGTCGCGTCCCGCCGCCCGTCTCTTGATTCCGCTAACGGCTAAGAGCTGGCAGCTAGCGGCTTCCTCACTTCACCGCCTGCTGCCGGTTGGCCTGCGGCACGTTCACGCCGAGGTTGCGGACGAGGAAGCCCCAGCGGTCGGAGACTTCTTCGATGATCTTGGCCGTCGGCTTGCCCGCGCCGTGGCCCGCGCGCGTCTCGATGCGGATCAGGATGGGCGCGTCGCCTCCTTGCGCGGCCTGCAACGTCGCGGCGTACTTGAAGGAGTGCAGGGGGACGACGCGGTCGTCGTGGTCGGCCGTCGTGATCAGGACGGCCGGGTACTTCGCCCCCGCCTTGATGTTGTGCAGCGGCGAGTAGGCGTGGATGTACTTGAACTCTTCGGGGTGATCGGCCGAGCCGAAGTCCGAGACCCACGCGCGGCCGATGGTGAACTTGTGGAAGCGGAGCATGTCCATCACGCCCACGGCCGGCAGCGCCGCGCCGAACAGGTCGGGCCGCTGGTTCAGGACGACGCCGACGAGCAGCCCGCCGTTCGAGCCGCCCATGACGGCGAGCTTCTTGTTCGTCGTGTACTTCTCTTTGATAAGGAACTCGCCGGCCGCGATGAAGTCGTCGAAGGCGGTCTGCCGCTTCGCCTTGATGGCGGCCTCGTGCCACGCCTTACCGTACTCGCCCCCGCCCCGGATGTTCGCGACCGCGTAAACGCCGCCCATCTCCATCCAGATGAGGTTCGAGACGGAGAAGCCGGGCGTCTGCGAAATCTGGAAGCCGCCGTAGGCGTAGAGCAGCGTCGGGTTCTGGCCGTCGAGCTTCAGCCCCCTGCGGTGCGTGACGAACATCGGGACGCGCGTGCCGTCCTTCGAGGTGTAGAAGACCTGCCGGGTCTCGTAAGCCGAGGGGTCGAAGTCGACCTTGGGCTGCCAGTGGAGCGTGCTCTTGCCCGTCGGGGCGTCGTAGCGGTAGACGCGCGTCGGGACGGTGTAGGAGGTGAACGAGTAGAAGAACTCCTTGTCGGCGAGCTTCGCCGCGCCGAAGCCGCCGGCCGAGCCGATGCCCGGAAGCTCGATGTTGCGGACGAACTTGCCCTCAAGGTCGTAAACGCGAACCTGCGTGAAGGCGTCCTTCAGGTAGTTGGCGAACAACTGGTTGTTGGCCGTCCCCACCCCCATCAAAGTCTCCTTGGCTTCGGGGATGATCGTCTTCCAGTTGGCGCGCTCCGGCTTCGTCACGTCGATGGTGATCACCCTGCCCATCGGCGCGTCCAGATCGGTCTGGAAGTAGAAGACCGGGCCGACGTTCTCGACGTAGCCGTACGACGCGTCGGCCGCGTCGAGCAGCTTGACCACCTCGGAGTCCGGCTTCGAGAGGTCTTTGTAATAGACGCGGTTCTTCGTGGACGATCCCTCGGTGACGTTGACGATCAGGTAGCGGTTGTCCTCGGTGACGGAGCCGCCGAACAGCATCGACTTGTTATCGGGGCGCTCGTAGACGAGCACGTCCTCGGACTGGTTGGTGCCGAGGCGGTGGAAGTAGAGCTTCTGATACTCCATCACGGCGTTGAGCTTTTCGCCCTGCGGCTCGGCAAAGCGGCTGTAGAAGAAGCCCTTGCCGTCCTTCGTCCACGACGCGCCGGAGAACTTGACCCACTTGACGGTGTCGGGCAAGTCCTTGCCGGTCTCGACCTCGCGGACGTGCCACTCCGTCCAGTCCGAGCCGCCCGAAGAGAGGCCGTAGGCGAGGAGCTTGCCGTCGTCGCTGATCGAGGAGCCGGCCATCGCGACCGTGCCGTCGGCCGAGAGCTTGTTCGGGTCGATGACGACCTTGGGCGCGTCCTTCAAGTCCTTCATCCAGTAGAGGACGGACTGGTTCTGGAGGCCGTCGTTCCGGTAGATGAAGTAGCGGTCGCCGCGCTTGAAGGGGGCCGAGACCTTCTCGTAGTTCCAGAGCTTCGTCAGGCGCTCCTTGATCCACGCGCGCTCGGGGATCTGGTTGAGGTAGCCGAAGGTGAGCTTGTTCTGCTCCTCGATCCACTGGCGCGTCTCCGGCGAGTCGGAGTTCTCCAGCCAGCGGTAGGGGTCGGCCACCTTCGTGCCGTGGTATTCGTCCACGTGATCCGATTTCTTGGCCGCCGGGTACGCGAGGCGCGGGGCGGCCGGGTTGTTTGAGGAGACCATGGTCTGCGCGCTCGCGGAGGCGCAGAGCGCGAGGGCGAGGGCGAGGGCCGGGATGAACTTCAGGGAACGCATTTCGGGTTAACTCCTTCAAGGTTGCTCGGGCGGTTGCGGGCCAGCCGGCACGGCGGGAAACGTGTCGTTTGAGGTCTGCGGCGTCATTTCAGATTCAGGATCGGCCAGTCGTGGTGCAGCGCCGTCTGGCGCAGGCGCATGTCGGGGTTGACGGCGGCCGGGTGGCCGACGATGGAGAGCATCGGCAGGTCGCTCATCGAGTCGGAGTAGGCGAACGACTCGGAGAGGCTGAGCCCCTCGCGCTCGGCGAAGTTGCGAATCCAGCTCGCCTTCGTCGCCGCCGCGAGCACGGGCGGGAGCAGGCGGCCGGTGGCGACGCCGTTGACGAACTCCAAGTGGTTGGCCGCGTAGTCCTCGATGCCGAGGTAGTCCATCAGGGGCTTGACCGAGATGTCGAGCGCGCCGGTGACGACGACTTGGCGCAGGCCGAGGCTCTTCGACTTCCCGATCAGCTCGAACGTGCCGGGGAAGACGGCGGGCTTCAGGACTTCCTCGAACAGCTCGTCGGCGAAGAAGCGCAGGCGGTCTTCCGTCTCGCCGCGGTAGCGCTTGAAGAAGAGGTCGTTGAAGACCTTGCGGCTGTACTGGTCGGTCGCGGCGAAGACGGGGAGGCTCAGGACGGTGGCGGCCGTCTTCGAGAAGCTGCGCAGGAGGCCCTGCTGCCGGCGCGCGTAGAAGCCGAGAGTGTGTACGAGGTTGGTGCTGACCAGAGTTCCCTCTAGGTCGTAAAAGGCGGCGGCTGGCAAACGGCGTCCTCCGGCGTCGGACTGGTTTCGGCTGAGCGGTCTGTAAACTCCCCGGTTGGGTTGAGGCAGACCGAAAATATACCGCAGCGGCGGCCGTTTACGAAACCGCGCGGCGGAGTGAAGGATTTAGGAGTTAGGATTTAGGAGCTAGGAAGTAGGAGTTAGGAGTTAGGAATTAGGAGTTAGGGATCGGAAGGGGCGGCGGAGGCCCGCTTTCCATTCTGAATCCTAGCCCCTGACTCCTAACTCCTGAATCCTAACTCCTAAAATCGCAGCTCGCGTTGCAGGTAGTGGAACGGGATGCATTCGGCGTCGAAGCCGGCGGCGACGAGGGCTTCGAGCATCCGCTGCGCGCCCGCGTCGTTGAGCGAGTGGATGACGATCTGCGCGGCGGGCTGCGAGCCGGGGCGCGCGGCGAGCCACGCGGCGACGGCGTAGCCGGTGCGCTCGTCGTCCGGCTCGTCCGAGAAGTAGTGCTCACCGAGCAGGTCGTGGTCGAGCAGGATCAGGTCGTACTCGTTGCGGGCGAGCAGCTCGCACGCGCGCGCCGCGTCGCACGTCACGGCGATGTCGCACGCCGACAGGCGGCGGCGGAACCACTCGTAGCGCGTCTCGTCGTCCTCCACGATCAGAACCCGCTTTGGCAAAAAAAACGTCACCCCGCGCGCCTGAAATTTTCCCCGTTCCCGGTATAATACGGCCACCGTGAAAATAGCAACGTGGAACGTGAACTCGGTCACGGCGCGCGAGCCTGTCGTCCTGCGCTGGCTCAAGGAGGCGCGGCCGGACGTGCTGTGCCTGCAAGAGACGAAGTGCGTCGACGAGAAATTCCCGCGGACGAACTTCGAGGCGCTGGGCTACCACGTCGAGGCGCACGGGCAACCGACTTACAACGGCGTGGCGATCCTCTCGCTCCGGCCGGCCGAGGACGTGCAGCGCGGCTTCCCCGGCGAGGAGGAAGGCTCGCAATCGCGCCTGATCGCGGCGACCGTCGGCGGCGTGCGCGTCGTCAACGTTTACGTCCCGAACGGGCAGTCGGTCGGTTCGGAGAAGTTCAAGTTCAAGCTCGGCTGGCTCCAGCAGCTGCGCGAATTCCTCGACGAGCACTACTGGCCCGACGACGACGAGGCGCTGCTCTGCGGCGACTTCAACGTCGCGCCCGAAGCCCGCGACGTGCACGATCCCGATCTGTGGCGCGGGCGGATACTTTTCAGCGAGCCGGAGAAGAAGGCGCTGCGCCACGTTCAGGAGTGGGGCTTCACGGACGCGTTCCGCCTGCACGAACAGCGTCCGGGTTTTTATTCGTGGTGGGACTACCGCGCCGGGGGTTTCAGGCGCAACGAGGGCTTGCGGATCGATCACGTCTGGGTGTCGGAGCCGCTGGCGGCGCGCTGCCGGCGCGCGTGGATCGACAAGGAGCCACGCGGCTGGGAGCGGCCGTCGGATCACACGCCGGTCGTGGCCGAGTTCAAGTGAGCGAAGGCTCGCCGGAGACGGGGAGGGGAAATGCTTGTGAGACGTGGCAGGGAACTTGGCGAGGGCGGCGGCGGCCGCGCGGCCGCGGACGAGGCCGCCGGAGCGCCGGAAG
>DATCVD010000470.1:0-4342 GCA_036567125.1 Pyrinomonadaceae bacterium
CTCCTACGCCGCGCTCGATCACTCCACGGTGTTGCTGCACATGGCGCCGCCGGCCTTCGACGCCTCGACCTTCGAGGTCTGGGGGGCGCTCTTGCGCGGCGGCCGCTGCGCCGTCGTTACGGAGCGCGTGCCGACGGCCGAGACGCTGGAGGCGGCCATCCGTCGTCACCGCGCGACGACCGCGTGGCTGACGGCCTCGCTCTTCAACGCCGTGGTCGAGGAGCGGGCCTCGGCGCTCGCGGGCCTGCGCCAACTCCTGGCCGGCGGCGAGGCGCTCTCGGCGGCACACATCCGGCGGGCGCTCTCGGAGGCCGGGGGGCTGGAGGTGGTCAACGGCTACGGGCCGACCGAGTGCACGACCTTCGCGTGCTGCCACGCGGTGCGGGAGGCCCCGCGGGTGGGCGCGCGCAGCGTGCCCATCGGGCGGCCAATCCAGGCGACGCGCGGGTATGTGTGCGGGGCGCGGATGGAGTTACAGCCGGCCGCGGCGCGGGGCGAACTCTACCTTGGCGGGGCGGGGCTGGCGCGCGGCTACCTGAACCGGCCAGGGCTGACGGCCGAGCGGTTCGTGCCCGACCCCTTCTCCGGCGAGCGAGGGGGGCGCCTCTACCGGACGGGCGACGTGGTGCGACGGGTGTCGGGCGGCGGCGGAGAGCTGGAATACGTGGGGCGGGTGGACACGCAAGTCAAGGTGCGGGGCCACCGGATCGAGCCGGGCGAGGTGGAGGCGGCCCTGCGTGAGCAGGAGGAGGTGGCGGAGTGCGCCGTCGTGGTGGTTGAGAGTGAAGGGGGGGACAAGCGGCTGGTGGCCTACGTCGTGGCCGAGGGCGGGGAGGCCGCGGCAGGGCTGGCGGAGCGGCTGCGCAGTTACCTCGCCGGGCGGCTGCCGGCTTACATGGTGCCGTCGGCCTTCGTCCTGCTCGACGCGCTGCCGCTGACGCCCAACGGCAAGCTCGACCGCCGCGCACTGCCCGCACCCGAATGGGGCGCGGCCGCCGCCGTCGCAGAGTACATCGGGCCGCGCGACGCCTACGAGGAGGTGGTAGCCGGCACGTTCTCCGAGGTGCTGCGCGTGGAACGCGTCGGCGTCACGGACGACTTCTTCGCGCTGGGCGGCCATTCGCTGCTCGCCACGCAGGTCGTCGCGCGGCTGCGGCGTGCCTTCGGCGTCGAGGTGGCGCTGCGCAGCCTCTTCGAGCAGCCGACGCCGCGGGGGTTGGGCGGCGAAGTCCGGCGGCTGCTGACCGAGGGGGGGCAAACACAGGCGGCGACGCTGCGGCCGCGACAGGCCGACGCCGCGGGCGGCACCGAGCAGGGTGCGGCCGAGAGCGGTGCCGTTCCGGATAGTGCCGAGCCGGTGTTGAGTGTCGCGCCGGCGTCGTTCGGGCAGCAGCGGCTCTGGTTCCTCGACCAACTTGAGCCGGGGGCGCGCGCTTACAACGTTCCGATGGCGGTGCGCCTCGGCGGGGCGCTGCGCGCGGCGGCGCTGGGGCAGGCGCTCACCGAGGTCGTCCGCCGCCACGAGGCGCTGCGCACCACTTTCGCCGCCGACGAGGCCGGCCCCGTGCAACTCGTCGGGCGTCCGACGCCCGTCGCGCTGCCGCTCGTCGACCTCTCGGCGCTGCCCGAGGCGGCCGCCCGCGCCGCGGCCGCGCGGCTGGCCGCCGCCGAGGCCGCGCGCGCCTTCGACCTCGCGAACGGCCCACTCCTGCGGGCGACGCTGCTCAGGCTCACGTCCGAGGAGCACGTCCTACTCTTTACGATGCACCACATCGTGTCGGACGGGTGGTCGATGGGCGTGCTCGGGCGCGAGATGGTGGCCCTCTACGGGGCCTTCAGCCGGGGCGCGGCCTCGCCGCTGGCGGAGCTGCCCATCCAGTACGGTGACTACGCGCGGTGGCAGCGCGGGTGGTTGCAGGGCGAGGTCTTAGAGCGGCAGCTCTCCTACTGGCGGGGGCAGCTCGTCGGTGCGCCGCCCATGCTGGAGTTGCCGACCGACCGCCCACGCCCGCGCGTCCAGACCGGGCGGGGCGCCGAGATCGGTCTGACGTTGGGGGAGGCGTTAAGCCGGCGACTGCGGGGGCTGAGTCAGGAGCGCGGGGCGACGCTGTTCATGACGCTGCTGGCGGCTTGGCAGGCTTTACTGTGGCGCTGGTCAGGGCAGGAGGATGTCGTGGTCGGCACGCCCATCGCCGGGCGCGGGCAGGTGGAGACGGAGGGGCTGATCGGGCTGTTCATCAACACGCTGGCCTTGCGTGCGCGCGTCGACGCGCGGGCCGGGTTCGACGCGCTGTTAGGGCAAGTGCGCGAGGTGACTTTGGGGGCTTACACGCATCAGGATTTGCCCTTCGAGAGGGTGGTCGAAGAGCTTGAGCCGGGACGCGGGTTGAGCCACACGCCGCTCTTTCAGGTGATGTTCACGCTGCACAACGAGCCGGAAGGTGCGTTGTCGGGGGAGGGCGACGGGCTGGCCGCGGAGATGTGGCAGGCACCCGTCGCGTCGGTCAAGTTCGACCTCACACTCTCGCTCCACGAGACTGAGGAGGGTATCGACGGCGCGCTCGGCTACAGCACAGACCTGTTCGACGAGGCGACCATCCGGCGGATGATCGAGCACTTCCGGAGACTACTCGAAGCCGTCACGCGCGAACCGGGGCGGGCACTCTACGAGCTGGAACTGATGACGCCGGAGGAGCGCGAGCGGCTAGTCGTGGGGTGGAATCGGACGCGCGTGGAGCACCCGCCCTGTCGCGGCGTGCACGAGTTGTTCGAGCGGCAGGCCGCGCTCAGGCCCGACGCCGTGGCCGTCGTCTGCGAGGGCGCGCAACTGACTTACGCGGAGCTGAACGCGCGCGCCAACCGCCTCGCGCGCCGCCTGCGCTCTCTGGGCGCGGGGCCGGAGTCGCTCATCGGCATCTACCTCGGGCGCGCCCCGGAGTTGCTCGTCGCGGCCCTCGCCACACTCAAGGCGGGGGCCGCCTACCTGCCGCTGAGCACGAGCCTGCCCCCCGCCAGACTCTCGCTCCTGCTCGCGGAGTCGAAGCCCGCCGCCCTGCTGACGTTCTCGTCGCTAGCCGCCGAGCTGCCCGAGACGCCGGCCCCCGTCCTCCGTCTCGACGAAGAGCCGGAGACGCCGTCTCGTGACGCGGCGCGCAACTTGGGAGTGGAAGTCGCGCCGGAGGCGATGGCCTACGTGATTTACACGTCCGGCTCGACGGGGCGGCCCAAGGGCGTCGTCGTCGAGCACCGCCAGATCGTCAACTACCTGCTCGGCATCGCCCGCCGCCTCGGCATGGCCCCCGGCCACAGCTACGCCCTCGCCCAGCCCCACTCGGTAGACGCCAGCAAGACCTTCCTGCTCGGGGCCCCCTGCACGGGCGGCGTCCTCCACCTCGTCGGCGAGGAGGCGGCCACCGACCCGGCGGCGCTGGCCGGGTACGTGGCCGGCAGGCGCGTGCAGTATCTGAAGTTGGCCCCGTCGCACCTGGCGGCGCTGGAGCGCGGGCTGGGCGGCGTTGGGGGGCTGGTGCCGCGGCGGTGGCTGATGCTGGGCGGGGAGGCGGCCGGCGGGCGGTGGGCGGTGAGGGTGGCCGATGAGGCGCGGGGGCGCGGGTGCCGGGTGCTGAACCACTACGGGCCGACCGAGGCCACCGTCGCCGCACTCACCTACGGTGTCGGCGGTGGAGATACGGGAGGGCCGAGGGGAGACGCGGACGGCGGCGGAGAGGCGGCAGGCAGCGGTGGGGGCGTCGGCGTGACGCTGCCCGTCGGGCGGCCGCTGCCGAACGTGACGGCCTACGTCCTCGACGCGTGGGGGCAGGTCGTGCCGGCGGGGATGGTGGGTGAACTCTACCTCGGCGGCGCGGGTGTGGCGCGGGGGTACGCGGGGCACGCTGCCGCGACGGCCGAGCGTTTCACCCCCGACCCGTTCTCGCGTGTACCGGGGGCGAGGCTCTACGCCACGGGCGACCTCGTGCGACACCTGCCGGATTGGGAAGTGGAATACCTGAGACGTGCCGACGCGCAGGTGAAGGTGCGCGGGTTCCGCGTGGAGCCGGGCGAGGTGGAGGCGGCGCTGCTTGAGCACCCGTCGGTGAAGGAGGCGGCCGTCATCGCGCGTGAAGACCCGGCGGGCCGCACGCATCTCGTGGCTTACGTGTCGGCGGACGGCGGGCAGTCGTCGGCCGACGGCCAGACGGTTGCGGCCGCGGAGCTGCGCGGACACCTCGCCGAGCGTCTGCCGCACTACATGGTGCCGTCGGCCTTCGTGTTCCTTAACGCGCTGCCGCGCACGCCGCACGGCAAGCTCGACCGCCGCGCGCTGCCCGCGCCGGAGTGGGGC
>DATCVD010000471.1:0-4649 GCA_036567125.1 Pyrinomonadaceae bacterium
TCGGACGTGATCACCCGCGCCCCGCGCCCGCGCGCGATCTCGACGGTCGCGTCCGCGCTCCCGCCGTCAACCACGATCACTTCGGCGCGCGCGCCCAGCACGGCGTCGAGCGCCGCCCCGATGGAGCGCGACTCGTTAAGCGTCGGGATGATGATCGAGAGCGCGAGACGCCGCTCTCCGTCCGGCGTGGCGTTCGCGGCTCGCTCTTCCATACTAAGAAACTCGTCTCGCGCGCCGAGGTCGCACGAGGCGACGGCGCGCGCAGTCTCAGGCGACTAGCTCGGCCGAAGCGGTCGGCAGGGCGCGCTCGCGCGTGCCACCATCGTGCAGACGCCACGTCGGGCGCTCTGCGCCAAAGGGCAGCTTGAGAATGTCCGTCAGCCCGACCTCCGCCGGGTCGCGGTAGGCGGGCACGCCGACGGCGATCTCGTCCTGCCGCACGCCGAGCTTGAGCGTCCCGTGCAGCCTGTCCCAGACGGTCAGCCCGCTCGACCAGTTCGAGTCCGTCTCATCCTTCACCGCCGAGTGGTGTATGCCGTGCATCCGCGGCGTGACGACGAGGCGGTTGAGTCGCCCCTCAAGCTCGGCCGGCAGCTCCACGTTCGAGTGGTGGAACAGGATCGAGAGGAACAGGAGCGTCTGCCACACGGACAACGACAGGGGCGAGACGCCGAGGAGGACGATCTGCCCGGCCCTCCACGGGACGGAGAGCGCGAGTTCCGCGAAGTGGAAGCGCAACGCGGTCGAGGCGTCGAGGTCGAGATCGACGTGGTGCACGAGGTGGAAGCGCCACAGGAAGGGGACGCGGTGCGTGAGCACGTGCCAGACGTAGAGCGTGTAGTCGAGCAGGACGCAAGCCGACGCGACTTCGAGCCACGCGGGCAGCCCCGCCAGCTTGAGCAGCCCCCAGCGGCGGCGCTCCACCAGAGCCGTCAGCGCGTCGGCCACGGGCTTCTCCGTCAGACGGAGCGCGGCGGCGCTCGCGGCGGCGAAGGCTAAGTTGCGCGCCTCGCGCCCGAGCTTCGGCTCGACGGCGCGGCGCAGTGGCCGCCGGCGCTCAAGCCACGCGAGCAGCGCGAACGCCCCGACGACGAGAGGCCCGCTGATCCACGCCGACACCTTCCGCTCCTTCAACGCAAACACCCTCCGATGCGCGACAGATTATCACAGAGTGACGCCGGGGTTTCGCGGCGGCGGTCTTTATGACATCGACGGGATCATCTAACAAGGCCGTCAGGGCGCGCGACCGCGCGGAGAGGTTCTGCGAGGGGTGGTGTTGTAAAAAATCCTGTTTACACCAGATATTGAGGAGATGGCACATCCTCCGCCGCTACTAATTGCGGCCCAAATATTTTTTGCGACACCAACCTGTTAACGGCATCCTCTTTGGCGCGTTTTTAGGATTGGCCGTTCGCTCGGTGTTCCTTCTCGGGAGATCGGGGGGGCTACCTCGGCTTCGTCGGCAGGCCGGCCCGCTACGTGCGCTCGGACTGAAGAATAGTTGCGAGCAGCCACACAGTTAATAGACTCCGGCAAATTCACGCCGGCCGGGAATTCTCCCCGCGCCGCAAAAGGAAGATTTGAATGTTCGGAAAAGAGTTTCTACAAGGATTAGTGTCGTTTGTGTTTGCCGCCTTGCTCGTCGGCACGCCCGCTTACGCGCAGGACAAGACCGGCGAGATCGACAAGGTCTTCGGCTGGGCAAAGCCCGACGCGCCCGGGTGCGCGGTCGCCGTCTCTCAGCACGGGAAGCTGGTCGTCAACCGCGCTTACGGCTCGGCCGACCTTGAGCGCGGCGCGCCGTTGACCCCGGCCTCGATCTTCGACATCGGATCGGTCAGAAAGCAGTTCGTCGCCGCGGCAGTCCTCCTCCTCGTCGAAGACGGAAAACTTTCCCTCTCCGACGACATCCGCAAGCACTTCCCGGAACTGCCCGATTACGGCCAGAAGATCACGGTGGATCACCTGCTCACACACACCTCCGGCATCCGCGACTGGATCGGGCTGAGGCCGCTGGCGGGGGGGAATGTTGTTGACGTGGTGAGCCTGATCCTGCGCCAGCGCGGACTCAACTTCGCGCCGGGCGAAGAATGGTCGTATTCGAACAGCGGCTACGTGCTGCTGACCGATCTCGTCGCGCGCGCGAGCGGGATGTCGTTTCCCGATTTCACGCGCAAGCGGCTGTTCGAGCCGCTCGGGATGAAGGCGACCACGTCCCCCGGCGATCTGCGGGACGTTATCAAGAATCGCGCTCTCGGTTACGAGAAGGAGGGCAACGGCTGGCGGGTGGGGATGTATGTCGGCAACGAGCGCGGCAGCGGCGGCGGCGCAGTGCTCGGCACGGCGAGCGACCTCGTGATCTGGAACGACGCGCTGACGAGCGGTCGTCTGGGCGCGTTCGTCACCGAGAAGCTTCAGGAACAGGCGAGGCTGAACAACGGCAGGAAGCTCGGCTACGCCCGCGGCCTGTTCGTGGACTCCCACCGCGGCGGCGCGCTGGTGTCGCACTCCGGCAGCGCGGCCGGGTACAGTGCGTGGCTGGGTCGTCTGCCGGCGCAGGGCCTTTCGATCGCCGTCCTGTGCAATTCGGACGAAGCGTCCGCGACGGCGCTCGCGCGCCGCGTCGGTGACCAGTTTCTGCCCGCCGCGGCCGCCGGAACGGCCGAGGCCAAGTCGCCGGCGGCCGGCGTGACGGAAGTCGATCTGAACAGCAAGGCGGGACTGTTCGTCAGCGAGCGTACCGGCGAGCCGCTGCGCCTGATCGTGAACAACGGCGAGCTGCGCATCACCGGCCTACGCGCCGCCCTCATGCCGGTAACCAAGGAGCGTTTCCGCAATCCGAGCGGCGATCTGTCCTTCATGTCTCAGGACGCTTTCGAATTGCACTTCCTGTCACAGGATCAGTTCGAGCTGAAATCCATGAAGGGCCAGACGACGCGGTATCGCCGCGCCCAGCCCTTTGCGCCCACCGCGGCCGACCTGCAAGCCTTCGCGGGCCGGTACGCGAGCGACGAGACCGGGTCGGCCTTCCGGGTGGTGCCCGGAAAAGACGGACTGGTGTTCCACCTCGAAGGTTCGTCGGGCAGGGGTTCGGAAATTCGGCCGATCTACCGCGACACCTTTCAGATCAGCCGCGTGACGGTGCGCTTCCTGCGGGACAAGGACGGAAAGGTCGTGGCCTTCGACTACAGCAACCCGGTAGTCCGCAACATCAAATTCACGCGGCTCGACGACCGCATCGGTGGCCGTTAGCGCCAGAGGGAAGGAAGGTTGAGCAGCGCGGCCGGCTGGATCGCGGGCAGGGGACGGCCCGGAAGGGCCGATGCGGTGCCGCGCTAGGCCCGACTGGCGCGGCGTCTTTTCACGCGTCCGGCGGCTGGGACCGCCGCCGTTCCACTGCCGGAAGAACCCTCACCTCGGGCACTAGCGGCGGCCCTGTGGCAGGCCCGCGAAGCTACCGCGCAGGGTCAGCGGTTTTGACGGCCACGCGTCGCCCGGACGACCCCCGGCTTCCGTATCGAGGATCCTCCCCGTCTCGGCATTCACGCAGGCGGCCAGCTCGACGAGGAAGCTGCCGTCTAACTCGCCGGAGTCTGCCCGCGCGGTGGCGTGGAGGTAGCCGGTGGCACGATCTGCGGGCCGGCAGAGCAGCCTCCGCCGTACCTCCGCGATCTCTATAGGGAACACGAGGCGCGTGCCCGGGGCGATGCGCCCTCCGCCGTCGGTCTCGATCAAGAGCTCCCAGCCGTCGGCGCGCAGCTCGATGCGGTCGTGCCCGACGCTGCCGACCTGTGCGCCGCGGCTCGCGTGGCCGAACCGCAACTCGCCGCCCCCCAGTAGCTTCTCCTCAAGCTTGACGGGGAGGATTCCGTAGAGGAACCGGTCGATGCGCGGCTTCTCGACGCTCACCTCGAACGACGGGCCGCGGGACGCGCCGGGGACGCTCGCGGCGTCCGGCCGCGAGACGAGCCAGACGACGCAGGCGAGCGAGGCCAGCGCGACGACGATCAGCAATGCCTTCACGGACGTCTTCATGGGTGTCCTCATGCCGCGCATGATCGCCGCGGATCGTGGCGGCGGTCAATCGACGGAGGGGCCTGCGGCGGACAGAATCCGGCCGACCAGCGGGCGAGGTGATCGACGCCACGACGGCTCTCGGCGGGCGGGCGAACTTCCACGTCGCCGTCGTCGGCGCGGCCGCCGGCGCGCTGAGCGGGTTACAGTCAACGCACAATCGAACCAGCTTGCGCCTCACCTAGTAGCTTCTCTACCTGAGCCACGACCGTCGCCGGGAGTTGGACGCCCGGCGGCCCGGCGACCCTTTCGAACAACTCGCGGCCCCACCTCCACGACTCGCGGTAAGCGGCGCAGAGTGCGCCCGGCTCTGCGCTCGCCGTGCAGGCGACGTAGCGCCGGTAAGCGGCGGCCGAGAGGTCAGCCTCCAGTGCGCGCGACGGCGTCGGCCAGTGTTCCGTCGCGCCCTCGTGGAGGCGGGCCAGCTTGAGCAGATTCTCATGAACTCTGCTCAAGCTGGCCCACGCGCGCGCGAACTCGCCGCGGTTCAGGAGGTTGGCGCCGAGGAGCATCAGGTTGAGGAGGTTCAAGGCGAGACCCTCCGCCAGCGCGCCGCCCCCGCGCGCCGGCGGCCC
>DATCVD010000472.1:0-4731 GCA_036567125.1 Pyrinomonadaceae bacterium
GACACGCACGCCGACGCGGCGGCCGAGCGCCGGGTCGGTCACGAACCACGTCCCGTAGAAGTTGACGAGCAGCGTCGCGTGGCCGAGCCACGCGACCGTCAAACGCTCGTCCGACCACTCGGCGGGCCGCGGCCTGTGCGGCGCGGGCGCTACGTCCGTGCGCCGCTCCTCCCAACGCTCCTCCAGAAACCGCCGCCCGAA
Source organism: Pyrinomonadaceae bacterium (assembly GCA_036567125.1). Taxonomy (GTDB): domain Bacteria; phylum Acidobacteriota; class Blastocatellia; order Pyrinomonadales; family Pyrinomonadaceae; genus JAIVGV01. Next base: position 202 of record DATCVD010000472.1, read on the forward strand.
CCTGCGGGCGAACCCCGCGTAAGTCCTCAGACTCCCCGTGTTCGTTCTCATGGCGAATTAGATGCAGGAAACAGGCAGGCAGTAAGCGTCGAGCGGCGAGCGCCGGGCGGGGCCGGGAGGTGGGGGGCGGTCAAAACGACGGCCGCGCCGCCTCCCCTGCCCGCCCGCTGCTCACCGCCCACTTTCTCTGCTATCCTCTCCCGGACTCCCGCCCGATTCATACGGAGGTTACGGATGCGCCGCCTTTCACAGCACCCTTTCACACTGCTGCTGCTCGCCGCCCTTTGTTTCGCGCCGCCGCCCGCGCGCGCGCAGAACGCGCAGCCGGGCGCGGCCGCCAAGGCGCTGCACGAGCTGTTCGAGGCCGAGTGGGAGTACGCGATGCGCGAGTACCCGACCTTCGCCTCGTCGCTCGGCGACCGTCGCTACAACGACCGCTGGTCTGACCTGTCGCTGGCCGCGCACGAACGCCGCCACAAGCACCAGCTCGAAGTGCTCGAACGCCTGAAATCAATCGACCGCGCCGCGCTCTCGCCGGCCGACCGGCTGAACTATGATCTGTTCGAGAAGGATCTTCGGGAGGGCGTCGACGGCTACAAGTACCGCTGGCACCTCGTCCCGCTGAACCAGCGCGGCGGCATCCAGACCGAGAGCGAGTTGGCCGACCTGCTCCGCTTCGAGACGGTCAAAGACTACGAGGACTGGCTCGCCCGGCTGCGCGCGTTCCCGGCGATGATGGATCAGACCATCGCGCTGATGCGCGAGGGCGCGCGCGTCCGCATGATCCACCCGCGCGTCATCATGGAGCGCATCCCCGCGCAGATCGACAAGCAGATCACGGCCGCCGCCGCCGACAGCCCCTTCTTCAAGCCGTTCAAAAACTTCCCCGCCTCGATCTCACAGGCCGAGCGCGAGCGTCTCACCGCCGCCGGCCGCGAGGCCGTCGGCCGGCAAGTCATCCCGTCCTACAAAAAGTTCCGCGAGTTCTTCGCCAAGGAGTACCTGCCGGCGACGCTCCCGGAAGTCGGCGCGTGGCAGATGCCCGACGGCGCGGAGATGTACGCCTTCGAGGCCCGCCGCTACACGACCACCGCGATGACGCCGCGGCAGATTCACGAGGTCGGCCAAGCCGAGGTCAAACGCATCCGCGCCGAGATGGAGGCCATCAAAGAGAGGGTCGGCTTCAAAGGCACGCTCCAAGACTTCTTCAAACACCTCCGCAGCGACCCGAAGTTCTACTACAAGTCGGGCGACGAACTCTTGGACGCCTACCGCGCGATGGCGAAGCGCATCGACCCGCACCTCGTCAAAGTCTTCCGCACGATCCCGCGGATGCCTTACGGCGTCGAGCCGATCCCGATGAACGTCGCGCCCGACACGACGACGGCCTACTACCAGCAGCCCGCGGCCGACGGCTCCCGCCCCGGCACCTACTACGTCAACCTCTACAAGCCGGAGACCCGGCCCAAGTACGAGATGATGGCGCTCTCGCTGCACGAGGCCGTGCCCGGACACCACTTCCAGATCGCGCGCGCGATGGAGCTGGGCGAGATTCCGAAGTTTCGCCGCTACGGCGGCTACACCGCCTTCGTCGAGGGCTGGGGCCTCTACGCCGAATCCCTCGGCGAGGAGATGGGCCTCTACGACGACCCGTACGCGAAGTTCGGGCAACTCACCTACGAGATGTGGCGCGCCGTCCGCCTCGTCGTCGACACGGGGATGCACCAGATGAAGTGGACGCGCCAGCAGGCCATCGACTTCTTCCTCGCCAACGCCGCGAAGTCGGAGCTGGACATCGTCAACGAGATCGACCGCTACATCGCGTGGCCCGGTCAGGCGCTGGCCTACAAGGTCGGCGAACTCAAGATCAAAGAGCTGCGCCGCCGCGCGACCGATCAGCTCGGCGCGGCGTTTGACCTGCGCGAGTTTCACGACGCGGTGCTCGGCTCCGGCGCGCTCCCGCTCGACGTGCTCGAACGCAACGTCGATCAGTGGATCGCCGCGAAGCGGCAGACGGCCACGACGAAGTAGGGCGCGCGCTTGTCGAACCACCCACAGCAGACGGCATGGCTCGCCGAACAGACCTACGCGGGCGGTCGCTTCGGGCCTGATCTCGCCGTCGTCACGGACGAGCGCACGGGCCGCGTCGCTTCAATCACCCGCGCCGGAGAAGTTGACCCCGCGGCGCGCGTCGTCCGCCTGCCCAATCGTGCGCTACTGCCCGGCATGGTCAACGCGCACTCGCACGCCTTCCAGCGCGCGATCCGCGGCCGCACCGAGTTTCGCACCAGCGCGCGCGACACCTTCTGGACGTGGCGCGAGATGATGTACCGGGCGGCCGAGCGCCTCTCGCCCGAAGACCTCTACGACGCCTCGCGCATGGCCTTCCTAGAGATGGCCCTCTCGGGCGTCACCGCCGTCGGCGAGTTTCACTATTTGCACCACGCGCCCGGCGGCAACTTTTACGACGACCCGAACCTGCTCTCGAAACAGGTCGCCCGCGCCGCCCGCGACGTGGGCCTGCGCGTCGCGCTGCTGCGCGTCGCCTACGCGCGCGCCGGCTTCCGCACCGATCCGAACCCGCGCCAGTCGCGCTTCATCACGCACGACGCCGACGCCTTCCTCAAACACCTCGACGCGCTCTCGACCGACCTCGCGCGCGACCACGACACGCGCGGCGGCGGCGACGGGAACGAAAGACCGTCGCGTGACGCGCACGACGAATCGCGCCCGGCCGTGCGCGCGCGCGCGGAGAACGTCGCCGGTGAAACTTCGTCGCCGGCCGTCGCGTGGGCCGGCGTCGCGCCGCACAGCGTCCGCGCCGTGCCGCTCCCGTACCTGCGCGAAGTCCGCGCGCACGCGCGCGCGCGACAATTCGTCGTCCACATGCACGTCGCCGAGCAGCCCGCCGAAAACGAGGCGTGCGTCCGCGAGCACGGCCGCACGCCGACCCGGCTGCTCGCCGACGAGGGATTTCTGGACGAACGCTTCACGGCCGTCCACGCCGTCCACGTCACGCCAGACGATGCCCGCGAACTCGCCCGCGCCAACGTCTGCGCCTGCCCGACGACCGAGCGCAACCTCGGCGACGGCGTCGTCCCCGCCGACCTCTTCTTCGGCGCGGGCGTCAGCGTCGCGCTCGGCACGGACAGCCACGCGCAGATCGATCTCCTCGAAGACGCCCGCGAACTCGAATACCACCTGCGCCTCCAAAAACTCTCCCGCGCCGTCCTCGCGCCGCCGGAGGGGGCGGGCGGCGACGCTCACGCGCGCCCCGCCGACGAGGAGCACGGGCACTCTCAAACGTCCGCCCTCGCCGCGCGCCTCTTCGGCTGCGCGACCGCGGCCGGCGCGCGCAGCCTCGGCTTCGGCGGCGGGGACTTGCGCCCCGGCGCGGCGGCCGACTTCTTCACCGTCGCGCTCGACGACCCTTCGATTGCCGGCGCGTCCGGCGAAGACCTGCTGCCCGCAATCGTCTTCTCGCTCTCGCGCGCGGCCGTCCGCGACACGGTCGTGGCGGGCCGCCCCGTCGTCGAGTCGGGCCGCCACGCGGCGCAGGAGGAGATCGTCTCGCGCTTCCGCGAGCTGCAACGCAGGCTGTGGGGTTGAGCGCGGCGGCCGCGCCGAACGGGATTGCCGGTCGTGAAGTGAAACCGAATGGACGTTAAGCAAACTCTCTCCGAACTCGTCAGGATCGACTCGGTCTCGGCGCGCTCGAACCGCGAGATCGCGGACTACCTCGCGGCGCGCTGCGAGCGTCTGAGCTTTCGCGTGCGCCGCTTCCCTTACGCGGACGAGCGCGGCACAGAGAAGGTCAACCTCGTCGCCTGCGCGGGCTGGAACGCAGAGGACGCGAACGAAGTCGAACTCGCGCTCGTCGGGCACACGGACACCGTGCCGTTCGACCCCGGCTGGTCGGAGGCGTTGAATCTCACGGAGCGTGACGGCCGGCTCTACGGGCGCGGCGCGTGCGACACGAAGGCTTTCATCGCTGCGGCGCTCGCGGCCGTCGAGGCAATCGATCCGGCGCGGCTCGCGCGGCCGCTGGCGCTCGTCTTCACGGCCGACGAGGAGGTGGGCTGCCTCGGCGCCCCGCCCATGATCGAGGCGATGCTCGCCGGCCTGCCCCGGCCGGAGGCGGTGATCGTGGGCGAGCCCACGTCGATGCGGGTCGTGACCGGTCACAAGGCGAGCTGGGGCATGCGCGTCCACGTCCGCGGCCACGAGGTGCATTCGAGCCTGATCCACACCGGCGTCTCCGCCGTCATGGCGGCGGCGCGCCTCGTGGCCTGGATGGACGACGCCATGGCGGAGAGCGCCCGCGCCGCCGTCCCGAACGGCTACGACCCGCCCTACACGACGCTCCACGTCGGCCTGATCGCGGGCGGAACGGCGGGCAACATCACCGCGCGCGACTGCGCCTTCACCGGCGAGATCCGCATCGCGCCCGGCGAGACGATCGCCGGCTGGAAGGGACGCTTCATGGACGAGGTCGCGCGGCTCGAGGCCGAGCTGCGCCGCGTCCACCCG
>DATCVD010000473.1:0-20185 GCA_036567125.1 Pyrinomonadaceae bacterium
GGGCGCGGCGACGGGCGCGCCGCGCGCCGCCGCCCCCTTTCACGCGCGGCAGAAAGTCGTTGACTCGCCGGCCGGCCGGGCATATAGTGCTGCCCCTGCTACCCGTCCGTGAGCTAGCCGTCGCCCTCGTTTCGCCCCGCGCTCCCCGGGCCGCACCCGCAGCGCACGACCCTAGCACGCACGGCCGGGTGTCGCTTCACAGTCTTAGGGCGAAAGGAGAATCAAACCCATGTCCCACTCGCGCATGGCGCTGCTCACGCTCGCGGCCGTGGCCTTCGTCTGCTGTTGCCCGGCGATCACACAGGCCGGTGCCGTGCAGCTCACGTCGGCGGGCCAGCTCAACCCGTCGGACACGACAGTCACTTACCCGCTCACCGGCGTCGTGGTCACTTCGCCCGGCGGTTTGGACCCCGCCGTCGGCGTGCCGAACCCGCTGGTGCTCTCGGCCGGCGGCAACACGCTCACCTTCAGCAAGCCTTCGGGGCTGTTCGTGACCAACTCCTTCTTCGGGCCGGACACGCTCTACACCGGCAACGCTTACCAGCAGGGGTCAGGCCCCATCACCATCGACTTCGCCACGGGGGTCACCGAGGCGGGCTTCTTGGCGATCCCGAATTTCTCGGGGCCGCCGGGCTTCGCCTTCACCCTGACGGCCTTCAACGGGGCGGCCGTACTCGGCACCTTCAGCGTCGACACCTCCGGCGCGTTCAACGGCGTCTTCCTCGGCGTGCGCGCCACGGGCGGCGACGTCATCACGCGCCTCGTCGTCAACCACACGATCCCGGACTTCGCCATCGGCCCGGTGACGTTCGGGACGGCCCAAGCCGTGCCCGAGCCTGCCACGCTCCTGCTGCTCAGCACCGGGCTGGCGGGGGTCGGGGCGATGGCGCGCAAGCGGCGCAAGGGGTGAGTGCGGTCGAGTCCTGTCCCGGCGGCCCGGCCGAGAGGCGGGCGCGGCGGCAGAGAGAGAAGGGAACTGTTTTTGTGGCGGGCAGGGCGGGCCGGCAGGCGAAGCCGGTCCGCCCTCTTACTTTGCCCCTAAACACCCCGCGGTCAGCTCGTGGGCGACGTTGTCGACACTGGGTTCGTCCGCCCGCGCACGCCGAAGATAATTGGCGACGGAGTGTGTCGCCCCGCACGCCGCCGCCCGGCCGGCGATCACCTGTCGCGGTGCCACGGCTTCCTGAAGCGGAGCAGGTTCGCGCTGCTCCTAGTTGGGGTGAAAAGCATCCGCGCGGCGATGCGGACGAGGCGGTTGTCGGTCATCCGCTCGATCCGCCGGACGACGAAGCGGTCGAGCGCGTCCTCCGCGACGAGCCACACCGCCCCGCCGGCCGGGGTGATGACGACGTCAACCCACGTCTGCTTGCCGTGCAGGCCGACGTTGCCGATTGACGCCTGACTGACAGGGCCGATCTCGAACTGCGTGCTCCACGCGGCCGACCACGCGACGGCCTTCGCGCGGCTCCGCCAGTACGCCTTCGAGCGGCCGAACCGGGCGCGCTTACCCTTCGGGTCGTTCTGCACCCAGATGAAGCCGAGGAGCGAACCCTGCATCGGGTGCGCGACGTAGTTGGTGAAGAACCTCCCGCCGTCGTCCCACTTGCCGAGGCTCGCGACCGAGCGGAAATAGTCTCTGAAGAAAGGGCCGGATAGGGCACGCTGCGTCTTCGGCTGCGTGAGCGCGTAGCCGTGCTGGACGCCGAGGAACAGCATGGCCTCGGCGGCGGCAGGCTCCCAGCCGAAGCCGCGGCGCGGCTTGTCACGCTCCGGCGCGGCGTCGCCGCCTTCCGGCGCGGCGGGGTCGCCCCCGGAATCGGGGGGCGGGTCGTTTCTCTTATCGGGGCCGGGAGGTTCGAGGGCGGCGGGAGCATCGCTTTTCGTGAGCGGCGGCGTCGGCGACTGTGCCGCCGGGGGCGGATCAGCCGATTCCAACTCCCCGGCGGCCGCGGCTTCGGTCGCGGGTTGGGGCGTGCTCGCGGGCAACACGGCGACGCTCTGACCTTGACCGGGGGCCGCGACGAACGAGAGCACGAGGAAACACAGGGTAAGCATTGCGGCGGCGGATTCGGGGCGGGCTACGAGTAAGCGTTGGCGACGGCCGACGGCATCTCTATCGTGCGGCCGGTGTCTTTTAAGTCAGCGACCCGCCAGCGGGTGGGCATGCCCTTGCTGAGAACCCGGCCTTCCGAGTTGATCCTGTATTCGGCGAACTCAAGCCCTCTCCAAGCGCGCGGGGTGTAGAGGCTGTACTCACTCCTCCCACTCAGGCGCACGATGAACTCTCTGCGGTCGGGCAGCGTGTATAACCCGCCCTCACGTAATTTGGTCGCCGGCATGATGAAGACCATCTGGGACTCGACGGCTGAAAATAAAGGGTGGGACTCTTTTTTGCCGAAGCCCCACCCTTTCAAGCCCGTGGTTCGTTGCTGCCAGCCGCGTCGTTTGCCTCAGGTGGCACTGCGCGGGCACCCCCGCCGGGAACTGCTCTCACCAACAAATCTTGTTAATGGCTGGCAACGTCCAATATAAACAGGCCGGCTATTTCGCGTCTGTGTGGCATCGCACATAGCGTGTATAATTCCCCCACGCGGGTATCAGCGCGGCGTCGGCGCGACTCTCTCCGCCTTCCCGTTAGCGGCCTCCACTCCTTCACCGAATCCGACTCGAAGCATGGCGGGGTAGAAAATTTGTCCACCGGGAATCCAGACACGCCGCTGTTCGCCCGCGCCCGCCGAAGCAGGGGCGTTCGGCCGCTAACACGTTCGGCTGTTAACGCGTGGGGGTGAACAGTTATCGGGAGGGACGCCGATGCGTAAGCAGGTAATCGCCCGAGGCCGGCAAGAGCCTTCGGCCGTCGAGCCTGACTGGTTGGACTTGGAACACATTGCGCGGGTCGAGGTCACGTCCGAGGAGGACGCGCACCCCGTCGAGTCGGCGCTGATACCCGGCGCTGGCTCGGGCTGGCGGGCGGCGGAATCCGGTGAGCAGGCGATCCGCCTGCTGTTCGACGCGCCGCAGAGGATCAGGCGTGTCCGACTACAGTTTGAAGAGCAGACGGGGGGAGGGCGGACGCAGGAGTTCGTGCTGCGTTGGTCGCCCGGCGGCGGCCAGCCCTACCGGGAGATCGTGCGCCAGCAGTATAACTTCAGCCCGCCCGACGCGACTTCCGAGGTCGAAGACTACGCCGTGGAACTCGACGGCGTGGCGGCGCTGGAGCTGGTGATCACGCCGGACATCGGCGGGGGCCTCGCCCGCGCGTCGCTGGCGCAGCTGCGTCTCGCGGGAAAGCCCGCGGGGCCATGAGTCAGGGCGCGCGCAACCGAGCTAGCGGGTCGCCGAAACGGGCGCGATATTAAGCCGCCGCCGCCGACTGCGCGCCTCGCCGCGCGAGGGCAGGCGGGCTTTTGGTGCTGATGTAGATCGGGAAGATCGCTTCGACAGGCAGCCCCGCGGGCGTCGCGCGAAGCGGCCGCACCTACGCGAACGGCAGGGATTCTAACGACGGGCGCGACATTTCGCGCCCGCCGCCGGGGCGACGCGTGGCCGTTCCGTCATATCAACCCCTCCTGCACCCGCCGGACAACGTCGCTTTCGGGGATCGTAATCTGGTCGGAGCTTTCCATGTTTTTCAGCGAGACGGAACTCGATGCGTGCTCGCTCTCGCCGATGATTACGGTGTAGCGGGCTCCCAGCCGGTTAGCCAACCTCAACCCGCCTTTAAGTGACGGGTTGTCCAGCGCGGGGGCGGTGCGGATGCCGGCACCTCTCAGCAGCCGGACGACGCGCCGCGCTGCCGCGTCATATTCGCCGCTCGTGGCAAAAACGAACACGTCGGGCCCGAGGTTCGGCTGGGGGAGCAGACCGTTGTGTTCGAGGAAGTTCCAAGTCGTCACGTCGCCCATGCCGAAGCCCAAGCCCGCAATCTTGCGGTCGGTGAAGAGGCTCGCCAGATCGTCGTACCTCCCCCCGCCGAAGAGGGATCGGCGGTTGTCGGGTGATCGATCGAACACCTCGAAGATGGTCGACGTGTAGTAGTCGAAGCCGCGCATGATCAGCGGGTCGAAGTGGAGCGGGGCCGCCGACAACCCTTCGCGGATAACCCTCGCAACTCGCGACTTTGAAGCGGCCTCACTCCCCGCGGCCTCACAGTAAGAGTCCAAGTCGAGGCCGGCCAACTTCTCCAGCCGATCCAGTTGGCTGCTGCTGAGGCCGAACTCGGCGAGCGCCTCGCGTCGCTTCTCCTCGTCGATCTTCTCCCAACGGTCGATCACCTTACCTACCGCGGCCAAGTTGTCCCGGCTGACGCCCACATAGTTGGCGAGCGCGGCGTTGACGAGAATCCGGTCATTCACTCGGATCACGTACATTGATGGCGCAGCACCAAGCCCGGACAGCAACGCGGCTATCAGATCAAATATCTCGATCTCCGCCGCGAGATCTTCGCTGCCGAGAATGTCGACGTTGAGCTGCCAGTGCTCCCGGACTCGACCGCGTTGCGGGCGCTCGTACCGATGGCAGTTGACGTGGCAGTACCAGCGCGCGGGAAAGACGATCTCGTTATGATGCCCCGCAATTATCCGCGCGACGGACGGCGTCATCTCAGGCCGCAGCGCGATTTCGCGTCCGCCCTTGTCTTGCAGGCGGTACATCTGCTGGTTCGCGATCTCCTCCCCGGACTTCGCCTCGTAGATGGCTGCGGGTTCGAGGATCGGGCCGTCGTAGCGACGAAACCCGAATAGCTCCGCGGTGCGGAATAGGTTTTCGAAAATCTGCGTCCGAACCGACATCTCCTCGGGCAGAAAATCCCGAGTGCCCTTGTACGGCCGTGTGGGAAGGTGTGACATTTTGGTCAGCTATTACGTCAGCTCAGCGCCGGTCAAGGCGGGCATGAATCGCGGTCGTCTCACCCCTCGGCCGCCTCACGTTCAACCGCTCCGAAACTCCCCGAAGTTGCCGAACGATGCGTCGCCCGAAGACCTTGCGGCGCGAAGTCGGCCACGTCCGCCCGGTTGTGGAGTAGCGTGCAGTTCTCCCGCACGACCACGTCCGGTTCCCTCCGTGCGTGGCGGTAGACAAATTCGTCACGCACCTGATACTCGTGTACGAGTTTCAGAATTCGCGCGCTTTCATATCGTGTCACGCCACGAATTTGACAGGCGCTTGGCGAGCAAAAGAGGAATTTTCGTCCGGTCTCCGGATGAGTCCGCACCGTCGGCCGGATCAGCCCTTTCCCTGCCGGAATTTCGGAATAGGGTATCCGCGGCAGGTGCCAATACAGACCCGCCAGAATGTCGCGTAGGCTCTCGGACATCGCTCCGTACGCCGCGTATTGATTAGCGTATAAAGTGTCACCCGCCCCCGGTGGGCAGGCGATGCAGTGAAGCATCGTAACACCACGGGGCACCCTAGCGTAAGCGAGTCCGTCGGGATGCCACGCCGTTCCGTAACTCAGCGTCGGGGAGTTAGGCTCGTTGCCGAGGTGGAGAACATGCGGATGCCCCGGCACTTGGTGGCCTTCGGGCTTGCGGGCGATTCCGGGCTCCGGATCGCCGAAGCAGCGCGTGAAGCGAATCTGATCGGCAGGGGAAAGTTTGCCGGCGAAACACCAAGACCTGAAAACTAGCCAAAACCGCCCGGAGGTGACGCGGGGTTTCGTCGTCGGCAGGCTTCTTCAAATCAATACCTGCGACTTCCGCGCCGAACCCGCCCAAGGGGGTGACTTCAGATGGGGCGTCCTGAGAGTTGGCGTAGCTCACGTTTCGGATTGAGCCACAATATGAGTTTGCCAATACGAATATGATCACGGACGGATGACGGGTGGGTTGGCGGGCGGATTATAACTGAGCAGCGACTCCCGCAACAGAACCAGAAGCGGAAGATCAAAGTCAGGGCGAAGGCATATAAGGCATTTGGACTTGCCGCGCAGAAGTACCAATGGCGGAGGCGGAACAAAATTGAATGTCGGGGTAGACACATGGATCAATTAATGCCCGAAGGGATGGGAGAATTTATGTAAGTCGCCGGGCCGGTCTTTGCCCGGACTAAGATTCCTCCTCCGACATCACTCCGGCCTTGCGCGCGCGGCCGGCCGGTGGTAGAGTCTGCGCCGCACTCTTTCCCCCTAAAGGAAAGTTTGCCGAAGGGGCCGCCGGCGCAGCGAGGGCGCGGGCGGCCCTTTCTTCGTTACTGGAACCCATGAGCACAAAGCAGCGCCGAAGAGATTCGGGAGAAGAACCCCGGCTGAGTCCGAGCGAGGTGGCGTTAAGGAATCTGTCGGCGCGGTTGCGGGCGGCGCAGTTGATCGGCAGCTCCTTCCCCTCGGCATCTTGAGTTCAACGCCCGGTCGCACAAGGACGGATCGGCCGCCGGCCAGATGACCTTCAGCGCGCAGGGCGAGCTGCCCGATCAGGACGTTGACGGCGCGGGCACGGCCGCCCTGCCCGCCGGGCTATACATGAAGGCCGAGTTCGACCGACTCGCCGTGGGCGGGAACCGCTCCGTGATGAGCGGCGCGGTCGCCGAGTCGAACGTCGCCGGCTACGCCGGCCGTCGCGTGCCGCTGGTGGTCGAGGATGTTGGCGGGGCCGCGCTGCTGAAGTAGAATCGCGCCGTCGGCCACCGGAGAGGCCGCACGCGCAGTTTCCCGCAAGCCCGAAAACTCGACGAAACAGTTGCCACGTCCGCAGCGCCCGCGGTGTTGAACCTACAGCGGGCGGCCGACGTAGAGGCTCGTGCGCCCGGACGCCGATCCGGCCCGCCGCCGCTTTGAACCGCAACCGTGTTTGCGTGGGAGGTTAATGATGGGAACTGTGTGGCAGGACTTGCGCTTCGGCCTGCGGGTGCTCGCGAAGCAGCCGGCCTTTACTGTCGTGGCGGTCGTCACGCTCGCCCTCGGCATCGGGGCCAACACGGCGATCTTCTCCGTGGTCAACGCGGTGCTCCTCAGCCCGCTACCCTTCCCCGAATCCGGCCGGCTCGTCGATCTCAACGAGACCTTCAAACCCTCCGGCTTCGGCAGCGTCTCCGTGCCGAACCTGCGCGACTGGCAGCAGCAGAACACGGTCTTCGAGGGCATCGCGGGCTACGGCTCCGGCAACTTCAACCTTGAGGGCGGCGACATCCCGCAGCGCCTCCAAGCCTTGCGCGTCGAGGCGAACTACTTCGACGTGCTGGGCCTCCGGCCGCAACTCGGCCGCACCTTCGCGAAAGGCGAAGACGAGGCGGGCCGCGACCGCGTCGTCGTCCTCAGCGACGCGCTCTGGCGCGCGAGCTTCGGCGCAGACCCCGACATCGTGGACAAGACCGTCCCGCTCAACGGGCAAAACTACACGGTCGTCGGCGTCATGCCGCCGTCGCTCTCCGCGCTCTCGCGGACGCAGCTCTGGGCGCCGCTCGTCTTCTCCGAGTCGGAGAAGGCGGCGCGCGGCAGCCACTCGTTTCAGGCTATCGGGCGGCTCAAAGATGGCGTTACGATGGAGCAGGCCGCCGAGCAGATGAGCGCCATCGCGGCGCGGTTGGAGCAGCAGTACCCGGACGCGCAGGCGGGGCGCGGCGTGCGACTCGCGAAGTACGAGGAGCGGATCACCGGGGGGCTTGTCCGCACGATCCTGCTCGTGCTATTGGGTGCGGTCGGCTTCGTCCTGCTGATCGCCTGCACGAACGTGGCGAACCTGCTCTTGGCGCGCGCGGCGGGACGCTACCGCGAGATCGCGGTGCGGATGGCGCTCGGCGCGGGCGCGATCCGGCTAGTCAGACAGTTTCTGACCGAGGGCTTGCTGCTCTCGGTCGCGGGCGGCGCACTCGGCGTCGCCGTAGCGTGGCTCGGCCTCGATCTGTTGGGGAAGCTGGCCTTCGCCTTCGTGCCGCGTTCGAGCGAAATCCGCCTCGACGGCCGCGTGCTGCTCTTCACGCTCGGCGTCTCCGTCCTCACCGGCGTCGTCTTCGGCGTCGCGCCGGCCATGCAGGCCGTCAGGACGAACGTGCAGGAGGCGCTCAAGGACGGGAGCAACAGCTCTACGCTCGGCATGGGCGGCGGCTGGGTGCGCAGCGCCTTAGTCGTCACCGAGGTCGCGGCGGCCTTCGTGCTGCTCATCGGCGCGGGCCTGCTCATCAACAGCTTCGCGCGGCTGGTCTCGGTCAGCCACGGCGTCGACCCGGAGAACGTGCTGACGGCGCGCCTCTCGCTCCCGCAGGAGAAATACCCGGACGCGGACTCGCGCCGCCGCTTCCACGAGCAGGTGCTCGCGCGCGTCTCGGCCATCCCCGGCGTCGAGGCCGCCGGGCTGACCTCGCACCTCTCCATCGAGCAGTACGGGACGAACGGCAACGTCCCCGTCGAGGGCAGGACGTACCCGCCCAATCAGGAGCCGATCATCGAGATGCGCACCGTCAGCCCCGACTACTTCCGCGCGATGGGCGTGCGGCTCCTGCGCGGCCGCACGTTCGACCACAGCGACACGCCCGACGCCCCGCCGGGCATCGTCATCAACGACGCGATGGCCCGCGCGCTCTGGCCGGGCGAAGACCCCATCGGCAAGCGCGTCTTCGGCCGGCCCGCTTGGGTCCCGGTCATCGGCGTCGTCTCGGACGTGAGGAACCGGGGGCTGACGCGCCCCTCCGCCCCGGAGCTTTACTGGGACTACCGGCAGGGCGGCGGCTCGATGCTCGGCAACGTGACGTTGGCCGTGCGCTCGCGGCTCGACCCGGCGACGCTGACCGCCGCCGCCCGCCGCGAGGTGCGGGCGGTCGATCCCGGCCAACCCGTCTTCAACGTCCAGACGATGCAGGCCGTCATCGACTCGACCGTCTCCGACCGCCGCCTGATGATGACGCTCATCGGCGTGCTCGCCGCCATCTCGCTCGCCCTCGCCGTCGTCGGCATCTACGGCGTCATGTCCTACACGGTCGCGCAGCACACGCGCGAGATCGGCATCCGCGTGGCGCTCGGCGCGCAGCGCGCCGACATCTACCGGCTGATCGTCGGGAAGGGCTTGGTGCTCACGGCCGTCGGCCTCGCGCTCGGCCTCGCCGCGTCGTTCGGCCTGACGCGGTTCCTCGAAAGCCTGCTCTTCGAGGTCAAGGCCACAGACCCGCTCACCTTCGCGGGCGTGGCGCTGCTGCTCACGTCGGTCGCGCTCCTCGCCTGCCTTTTCCCGGCGCGCCGCGCGACGAAAGTCGATCCGATGGTCGCGCTCCGGTACGAGTGAGGCGGAGGGGTTGGAGGTTGACGAAGAAGGCGTCGGTAAATATGAGACTGAAACTAATCTCTGACAACCAACGTCTAACCCCCGTCTCCGGCGTCTGCTTTTTATGAGAGTCTTACCGCGGTTCATCATCCGCCCCGTCAGGCCGCACGCCCGCAAGCTGTGGGCGTGGCGGCGGCACCTGACCGTCGCGCGGGTGATGTTCGCCCTGCAATGCGTGACCTTCGGCGCGGCGCTCGCCTACCTGCTGACGGGCAGCCGCGCCCGCCTGCTCGACGAGTGGGGGCCGCGCGCCGACGCCGTCGCGCTGACGGCCGCCTCGATCCTCTTCGGCCTGCTGCACCGCACGAGCCGCCGGCGCATCGTGCCGTGGCTCGACCGCTACTTCTCGCCCGCGGCCTACGACGAGCACCGCATCCTGTTCGACTTCGGGCAGGAGGCGCACGCCGCAACCACCACCGATCAGCTCTACCACTTCATCGTCAACCGCATCAGCGAGGCCGTGGACGCGGGGGGCGCGGCCGTCTTCGTGCGCGACGACGCGACGGGCGACTTCGTCTGCCGCGCCTCCACGCGGCCCGCCGCCCGACTCGCCGCGCACCAGACCGTCATGCCGAGCGGCGGCGAAGCCGCGCCCGATCTCGCTTCGCTCCGCCTCTCGCGCCGCGCCTTCACCGTGCAGCGTCTGCAATCGCTCGCGCTCCCGCTGAGCGTCACGGCCGAAGACTTCGAGACGTGGGATCGCGCCCTGGCCTCCGAGCCTGATTCGGCCCGCGAGGCGCGCGCCCGCGAGCGGCGCACTCTCGAACAGGCCGGCGCGCAACTGCTCGTGCAGATCAGGCTGAAGAACCGGCTCGTCGGAATACTTTCGGTCGGCCCGCGCCGCTCGCGCCACGCCTACACGCAGGGCGACGCGGAGATGCTGATGTCCGTCGCCAGCCAGTTGGCCTTCGTCATCGAGAACTCGAAGATGGCCGAGCGGATGGTGGCCGAGGAGCGCCTGCGCCGCGATCTGGTTCTCGCCGCCGAGGTGCAGCAGCAGCTCTTCCCGGCCTGCGCCCCCACGTCCAGCTCCGCCGAGCTGGCCGGCTTCTGCCAGCCCGCCCGCGGCATCGGCGGCGACTACTACGACTTCCTCACCTTCGGCAACAACAAGATCGGCGTGGCCGTGGCGGACGTGTCCGGCAAGGGCATCTCGGCCGCGCTCCTGATGTCGAACGTGCAGGCGAGCCTCCGCAGCCAAGCGCTCGCGCACAACTCGGACGCCAGCGGCGCTCGCTCGCTCGCCGAACTCGTCTCGGCCATGAACCGCCTGCTCTGCTCCTCGACGGGGCCGGCGTCCTACGTCACCTTCTTCTACGGCGAGTTCGACGAGGGCACGCAGCAGTTGACCTACGTCAACGCCGGCCACAACCCGCCGATGCTGCTGCGCGCCGGCGAGACGGAGGCCGCCTCACTCGGCCCGCGTCCGAACGGCAGCGGCAACGGCCACGGCCACCAACAGCCGCGCCCCTACCTGCGGCTCGACAAGGGCGGCATGGTCGTCGGCCTCTTCGACGACGTGGGCTACGAGGAGGAGACCGTCCAGCTCCGCCCCGGCGATCTGCTGCTGGCTTACACCGACGGCGTCACCGAGGCCGAGAACGCCGAGGGCGAGGAGTTCGGCGAGGCGCGCTTGCAGGAAGCACTCACCGACTCGGCACACCTCCCGGCCGCGAAGATCCGCGACGAGATCGTCCGCCGCGTGCTCGTCTGGTGCGAAGGCCAGCCGCAGCACGACGATCTCACCTACGTCGTCCTCAAAGTCAAATAAGCGCCCCGGCCGTCGAACAAGTCGTAGCCCGAACCTACAGCCGCCCAGCCGGCCGTGAAGCGCGCCGGCCGCAAGCGACAACCCTCAACCCGCCGGTTTGCCCAATCCTACCGCCCCATTGCTTTGGGCGTGTCGTCTGCGTAAACCCCCGAACTTTTGCGCGGGGCCGTCAGATGAACCTCCCCGGCGGCACGGCGTCGCCGCGGGTTAGTGCTGCGGGTGAAGCCTAGACAAATTAGGTGTAGTTGACTATATTGCTTTGGCGTTCTAGGCATGCGGACTCTTGAGGGGGGGGAACAGGTGGCACGGGAGAAGGCTGATCTGCTCCAAGGCACGCTCGACATGCTCATTCTGAGGGCGGTCTCGCTGGGGCCGCTGCACGGCTACGGCATCATCCAGCGCATCCGCCAGATGTCGGGCGAGATGCTCTCGGTCGAGCAGGGGTCGCTCTACCCGGCGCTCTACCGCATCGAGCAGAAGGGCTGGGTCTCCTCGAAGTGGGAGGCGAGCGAGACGGGACGCCGCGCCAAGACTTACGCGCTGACGAGGGCCGGCCGGCGTCAGCTCGAAGCCGAGGAGGCGAGCTGGGATCGCCTCGTCCTCGCCATCGCCAAGATGCGGCAGGCCACTTGACGGGCGGATCGCGAATGAGGTGGCTCAACATCCTATCGGCGCGGCTGCGCGCGCTCGCCGGGCGCGAGGCCGTCATCCGCGACATGGACGAGGAGATGCGCCTGCACGTCGAGCTGGAGACGGAGGCGAACGTCGCGCGCGGCATGTCGCCGGGGGCCGCGCGGGCGGCCGCGCGGAGGAGTTTCGGCAACTTCGACGGCACTAGGGACGAGGCGTACGCGGTACGCGGAGGCGGGATGATCGAGGCACTCTTACAGGACGTCAGGTACGGCGCGCGCGTGCTCGCCAAGAACAAAGGTTTCACAGCGGTCGCGGTGCTCACGCTCGCGCTCGGCGTCGGCGCGAACACGGCGATCTTCTCGGTCGTCAACGCGGTGCTCCTCCGGCCGCTGCCGTTCCCCGACTCGGAGCTGATCGTCTCGTTCGAAGGCGTCAACCCGTCTAAGGGCATCACGGACAGCAACATGTCCGTGCCCGATTTCGCCGACTGGCGGGCCGAGGGCCGGGCGTTCGAGCTGGCGGCCGGCTACGTCACCGGCGGCACGCTCTTGGTCGCGGGCGAGGAGGCCGAGCGCGTGCGCGGCACGGACGTGACGGGGGACTTCTTCCCGCTCTTCCGCACCCCCGCGCTGCACGGGCGCGCCCTCACGCCCGACGACGCGAAGAAAGGCGCGCCCCCCGCAGCCGTCATCAGCCACGCGCTGTGGCGGCGGCGCTACGGCGGCGACCCGTCGCTCGTCGGCAGGCAGATCATGGTCGGCCGCGAGAGCACGACGGTCGTCGGCGTCATGCCGCCGGAGTTCAATTACCCCGGCCGCACCGAAATCTGGACGCCGCTCGCGCTCGACCCGGCGGCCGAGCGGCGCGACAACCGCTACCTCGAAGTCGTCGGCCGGCTCAAGCCCGACGCCGCGCTCGCCGGGGCGCAGGCCGAGCTGGACGCCGTCAACGCGCGCCTCGCTCAAGGGTACGCCGAGACGAACAGCGGCTGGGGCGTCAGGCTGACGACCCTGCGCGAGCGGCTGGTCGGGAACATGCGGACGCCGCTTCTGGTCATCCTCGGCGCGGTCGCGCTCGTCCTGCTCATCGCGTGCGGGAACGTGGCGAACCTGCTCTTGGCGCGCGCCGCGTCGCGCAGCAGAGAGTTCGCCCTGCGCGACGCGCTCGGCGCGTCGCGCGCGCGCATCGTGCGCCAACTGCTCACGGAGAGCTTGCTGCTCTCGCTCGCGGGCGGGGTCGTCGGGGTGCTCGTCAGCCTGTGGCTGACGCAACTGCTCGTGGGACTTCTCCCGGCAGACATGCCGCGCTTGGACGAGATCAGGCCCGACGCCCGACTCTTCGGCTTCGCGCTCGCCGTCTCGATCCTGACGGGCCTGCTCTTCGGCCTCGCCCCGGCGCTACAGGCTTCGAGGGGCGATCTGAACGAGACGCTGAAGGAGGGCGGCCGCACCGGCGCGGAGGGCGGCCGCCGCAACCGCGCGCGGAGCCTTCTGATCGTCTCCGAGATCGCGCTCTCGTTCATGCTGCTCGCCGGCGCGGGCCTCCTCGCGCGCAGCTTCCTGAACCTGCGCCAGGTGAACCCCGGCTTCAACCCGGCCGGCGTGTTAGCCCTACGCATCTCCGCCTCGGGGCCGAAGTATCCGGCCGGGGCGGCGCGGGCCGAAGTTTACCGGCAGGCCCTTGAGCGCATCGAATCGCTGCCCGGCGTGGAGTCGGCCGGCGCGGTGCTGAGCCTCCCGCTCGGCGGCGACACCTTCAACGTCGGCCGCTCCTTCATCCGCGAGGGCCGGCCGGCGACGCCCGAAGAGTCGGCCAACGCCTCATACCTCGTCGCGACGCCGGGCTACTTCCGCGCGCTACAGGTTCCGCTCGTCTCCGGCCGCACCTTCACCCAACAGGAGACGGAGAAGTCGCCGATGGTCGTCGTCGTCAACGAGACGATGGCGCGGCGCTACTGGCCCGGCGAAAGCCCGGTGGGCAAGCGCATCACGATCTGGCGCGACGAGAAGTTCCCGCGCGAGATCGTCGGCGTCGTCGGCGACACGCGCTCGAACCCGGCCGAGCCGGCCGGGCCGCAGATGTACGTGCCCTACGCGCAGGACGCCAACTGGGGCAGCCTCTCGCTCGTCGTGCGCTCGTCCGTCGATCCGGCGTCGCTCGTCGCGGCGACCCGCAACGAAATCCACGCGCTCGACAAGGCCATCCCGGTCTACAACGCGCGGCCGATGGCCGACGTGGTGGCGGCGGCACAGGCCGACCGGCGCGCCTCGACGCTGCTGGTCGCGGCCTTCGCGCTCCTCGCGCTGCTGCTGTCCCTCGTCGGCATCTACGGCGTCACGGCCTACTACGTCACGCAGCGCACGCACGAGATCGGCGTGCGCATGGCGCTGGGGGCGCAGGCGCGCCACGTCGTCAGGCTCGTCATGGGGCAGAGTCTGCGCCTGACTCTCGGCGGCCTCGCGCTGGGCCTCTGCGGCGCGCTCGCGCTGACGCGCCTGCTGGAGAGTCTGCTCTACGAAGTGAAGCCGACCGACCCCGCGACGTTCGCGGTCGCCGCCGTGCTGCTCGCCGTGGTCGCGCTCCTCGCCTGTCTGCTTCCGGCGCGCCGCGCGACGAAGGTCGATCCCATGATCGCGCTACGCGCCGAATGAGTTGATCGCCGCTCTCGGAGACTGACCGAGCGCAGCATCAAAGGCACGTACCGGGAGCACGCCGACCTCTGCCGGTGCCCGGTTGTGCCCTGAATCTGTGTTGCGCCCCGCCGGTTAGCCCCGACCGCCCGATCTTTTCCGCCGATCAGGTCGCCGAGGAAAGTTTCTGCTCATCGGCTTTGGGACTTGGCGCGGCCCTTACGCTCGCCGGCTTTGGCTCTTGTCCTGCCGGCCGCCTTCGCGCCCTTCGCGCGCGGGGCCACGTCGCGCCCCCTCTCGCCGGAGTCCGCCACCCTGATGTTCGCGTTGTAGTTGCGGATGCGGCTGCCCTTCATCCGCCTGAGCACCTGATCGACGTACTCCGCGGGGAGGTCGACGAGCGTGAAGCGGTCGTGCACGTCAACCGCGCCGATGTCCCTGCCCGGCACGCCGCCCTCGTTGGCGATGGCCCCGACCACGTCCGACGGGCCGACGTTGCCGTTGCGGCCCACGTCGATGAACAGTCGCGCCATGCCGTCGCCCGCCCGCCCCAGTTGCTCAGGCTCCGGCTCCAGCGTGACTTCGAGCGGCCTGTCGCCGCCGGCCAGTCGGGCGGCCGCGGCGGCGATCTCGGCCATGTCGCGCCCGCTCTCCTCGGCCATCTCCTCGACGAGCGACAGGTAGAGGTCGAGTTCCTCGCCTTCGAGCGCCTTGAGGACGCGCTCCTTGAAGAGCGCCACGCGCCGCGCCGCTACGTCGGCCTCCGACGGCACCCGCATCGGCCCGATTTGCTGGCCCGTGTAGTGCTCGACCTCCCGCTTCATCCGCTGCTGGCGCGGGGTCACGAAGAGCACCGCCCGCCCGGCCCGCCCGGCCCGCCCCGTCCGCCCGATGCGGTGGACGTAGGACTCGACGTCGTTCGGCATGTCGTAGTTGACGACGAGGCTGATCCGCTCGACGTCGAGGCCGCGGGCCGCCACGTCCGTCGCGACGACGATCTCGACCTGCCCGCCCCGCACCCTGCGGATGACGGCCTCGCGCCCGGCCTGACTCATGTCGCCGTGCATGGCCTCGGCGGCGTAGCCGCGCGCCTGTAGCTTCTCGGTCAGCTCGGCCGCGCCGAGTTTCGTCCGGGCGAAGATGAGCGCCGCCTCGCCGGGGCTGGCCTCGGCTTCGAGTAGTCGCGTCAGCACGTCCGGCTTCTGCCCTTCGTAGACGTTGATGTAGCGCTGCTCGACGGTCGGCACCGTCATCGTCTTGTGTTCGATCTCGACGGCGGCCGGCTCCCGCAGGTGGCGGTCGGCGATGCGGCGCACCTCGCGCGGCATCGTCGCCGAGAAGAGCGCCGTCTGTCTCGACTTCGGCGTGTGCTCAAGTATCCACTCCACGTCCTCGATGAAGCCCATCCGCAGCATCTCGTCGGCCTCGTCGAGCACGACGAATCGAAGGCCCGCGAGGTCGAGGGTCTCGCGGCGGAGGTGATCCATGACGCGCCCCGGCGTGCCGACGACGATCTGCACCCCGCTCTCTAGCCGCCGGAGTTGCTGGCCGATCGGCTGGCCGCCGTAGACGGGCAGGACGCGGACGCCCCCCATGTGTTTCGCGTACGTGTGGAACGCCTCGGCCACCTGAATCGCTAGCTCCCGCGTGGGCGTCAGCACGAGGGCCTGCACGCCCGTAGTCGCGGGCTTCAACTTCTCCAGGATGGGCAGGGCGAAGGCCGCGGTCTTGCCCGTGCCCGTCTGCGCCTGCCCGACCACGTCGCGCCCTTCTAGGAGCAGCGGGATCGTCTTGTGCTGGATGGGCGAGGGCGATTCGTAACCGACGTCGGCTATGGCCTTCAACAACGGCCCGCTCAGGCCGAACTGATCGAACGAGTCAGCGCGAACTTCTGCTTTCGCTTTCATCAGAAAACCTCTTCGTGAAACTGTGGGACGGCCCCATCATAACAGCGAAATCGCACCCACCGATCCGTACCGCCACTTGAATTTTACCTTCACCTCCAGGACGGCAAGCCCTGACAGGAGCGCCACGCGGTTGCCACACACACGGGGCGCGCCCCGTCGTTAAGGACGCACGGCTTAACCCCTGTGATTAGGAAAACGCGACCGTGCCCGTTATGCGCGCGGCTCCCGCTCGCGGCATTCACCCCATCGCGGCCGCGTGCGGGTGTTTAAGTGAACCGCGGCTGCGCGGGCCGAGCTGCCCGACCTCAAGTTCGATTTTACGCGGGGCGAGGTAGGCCTAGTCGGCCGTGAGGGCTGGGTCGGGGATAAGAAAAAGGGCGACCGGAATCTTACAAATCTGCCACACAGGGGCGCGCGGCGGTGTTTCAATGGTGGAGTTCGCCCGGAAGAAAGTCTCGCCACTCGTATTGACATTCTATATGTGTGTTCCTATATTCCTACAGACTGTCTATACGAAGTGGGCGCGCGAGGCCTGCGCAGGCGAACTTAATTCCAAGGCGCGCTCGCTCTCCTGATCCTGAGGGCGCTCTCGCTCGGCGAGCCGCAGGGGCTTGGCGTCTCGCGCCGGGTAGGGCAGCTCGCCGGGGGTTGCCTTCCAAGTCAGGCCCGGTTCGCTATTCCCGGCCCCGCACCGCACGGAAGATTCGGGCTGGCTCTCGTCGGCGTGGGGGAGTCGGAGAATAATCGGCGCGCCAAGTTCTGCCGGCTCAGCCGCGCGGGCCGGAAGCAGCTACAGGCCGAGGCCCGCGAGTGGCAACGGATCGCGTTCGCCGTCTCGCGGGCTCTCGCAGCCGGATAGGAGTACCGCTCATGCCGAGCTGGCGGCGCGCCGTGAACCTCTGGCGGAATCTGTTCCGCAAAGCGCGGATCGAGCAGGAGTTGGACGAGGAGCTGCGCGCTTACGTGGAGCTGTTAACCGCGGAGAATATCCGTGGGGGGATGGGCGCGGCCGCCGCTCGGCAGGCCGCGTTGCTTGAGGTGGAAGGGGTGGAACAGGTGAAAGAGCAGGTGCGGGAGGTGAGGGCGGGAGCAATGCTGGAAACCATCGTCCAAGACTTACGCTACGCCGTCCGCGTGCTGGCGAAGAACCCCGGCTTCGCGGCCGTGGCGGTGCTCACGCTCGCGCTGGGGATCGGGGCCAACAGCGCGATCTTCTCGGTCGTCAACGCGGTGCTGCTCCGGCCGCTGCCTTACCCGGATTCCGAGCGGCTGGTGCTCATCAACCACAACTACCGGAAGCTCGACATGAAGGCCGCAGTCTCGGCGCCGGGCTACGCCTATTACCGCGAGCACGCGCGTTCGTTCTCGGCCGTGGCCGCGGTCGCGGGGTGGAACGTCAACCTCACGGGCGACGGCGAGCCTGAGCGTTTGCAGGGGATGACCGTGACGCCCAACCTCTTCCCGCTGCTGGGCGCCGCCGCGGCGCACGGGCGCGTCCTCCTCGAAGAGGAGGGGCAGCCGGGGCGCAACCGGGTGGTGGTGCTGAGCGACGCGCTCTGGCGGAGGCGGTTCGGCGGTGACCCGACGGTACTCGGCCGCGCCGTCACGCTCAACGGCAACCCTTACACCGTCGTCGGCGTCATGCCGCCCACGTTCCAGTTCGGGCGGGAGATCGGCCCCCCGGCCGACTTCTGGTCGCCGCTAGCCTTCACCCCGCAGCAGCTCGCCCCGGCCAACCTGACGAACGAATACTTGTCGGTGCTGGCGAGCCTCAGGCCCGGCGTCGCGATCGAGCAGGCGCAGGCCGAGATGGACTCCATCGCCGGGACGCTTCGCGGGCAGTACATGCCCGGCAGCGACGAGACCAACTGGGGGCTGCTGTTGACGCCGCTCGGCGAGACGGTCGTCGGCGACATCCGCCCGGCGCTCCTCGTGCTGCTGGGTTCGGTCGCGCTCGTCCTGCTCGTCGCGTGCGCCAACGTGGCGAACCTGATGCTCGCGCGCGCGGCCTCGCGCTCCAAAGAGATCGCCATCCGCGCCGCGCTCGGGGCCGGGCGCTTGCGCGTCGTCCGGCAACTCCTGACCGAGAGCGCCGTGATCGCGCTACTCGGCGGCGCGGCGGGGCTGCTGGTGGCTAACTGGGGCTTGAGCTTCCTGCTCAGGGTTAACGGGGACAGGATTCCGCGCGCCCACGAGATCGCGCTCGACTGGCGCGTCGTCGCCTTCACCGCGGGCGTCTCGCTGCTGACGGGACTCGTCTTCGGCCTCGGCCCGGCCTTCCAGATATCGCGCGTCGATCTGCAAGACACGCTCAAGGAGGGGGGGCGGAGCGGCGCGGCGGGGACGCGGCGCGGCGTGCGCGGCGCGCTCGTCGTCGCCGAGGTGTCGCTCGCCGTCGTCCTGCTGGTCGGCGCGGGGCTGCTCGTCCGCAGCTTCGTCGGCCTCCGGCAGGTGAGCCCCGGCTTCAGGCCCGAGCAGGTGATCTCGATGCAGGTGTCCCTGCCGTTTAACCGCTACCGGGAGCCGCAGCAGCGGGCCGCCTTCTACCGTCAGGCGCTCGAATCGGTGGCCGCGCTGCCGGGCGTCCGCGCGGCGGGCGCCGTCTCGGCCCTGCCGATGAGCGGCGAGAACATGAGCAGCAGCTTCCGCATCGAGGGCCGCCCCGCCCCGGCGAGCGAGCCGCTGCCGCACGGCGACCTCTGGTCGGCCACCCACGACTACTTCCGCGCGATGAACATCCCGCTCGCGCGCGGGCGCTACTTCAGCGAGCGCGACACGGCCGACTCTCCGGGCGTGGCGGTGGTGGACGAGTCGCTGGCGCGCAAGTACTGGCCGAACGAAGACCCGGTCGGCAAGCGCATCAGCTTCGAGGGCGGGGCGGAGAACCCGCGTTGGCGCGAGGTGATCGGCGTCGTCGGCCACGTCAAGCACGGCGGGCTGGAAGGCGAGTCGCGCCCGCAGTACTACGTCCCGCACGCGCAGAACCCCGGGGCGAGCATGTTCGTCGTGGCGCAGGCCGACGGCGATCCGTCGGCGCTGGCGGGGCCGGTGCGCAGCGCCGTCCGCGCGCTCGACAAGGATCTCCCCGTCTACCGCGTGACGACGATGGAGAGGCTCGTCGCCGACTCGCTGTCCGAGCGCCGCTTCTCCACGCTGCTGCTCGGGGCCTTCGCCGCCGTGGCGCTACTGCTGGCGGCCGTCGGCCTCTACGGCGTGCTCTCCTACACGGTGGCGCAGCGGCGGCACGAGATCGGCATCCGCATGGCTCTGGGCGCACGCGCCGGGGACGTGCTGCGGCTCGTCGTCGGGCAGGGGCTGTGGCTCACGCTGGCGGGCCTCGGCCTCGGCCTCGTCGCGGCGCTCGCGCTGACGCGCGTCATGGCGTCGCTGCTCTACGGCGTCTCGGCGCTGGACCCGGCGACGTTCGCGGGCGTTGCGCTGCTGCTTCTGGTCGTGGCGCTCGCCGCGTGCCTCG
Source organism: Pyrinomonadaceae bacterium (assembly GCA_036567125.1). Lineage (GTDB taxonomy): Bacteria > Acidobacteriota > Blastocatellia > Pyrinomonadales > Pyrinomonadaceae > JAIVGV01. Next base: position 19,665 of record DATCVD010000473.1, read on the forward strand.
TCCCGGCGGTCAGGGCGACGAAGGTCGATCCGACCACCGCGCTGCGGGCGGAATAAGCCGGTGGTGGGCCTGTCCGGGGTCGGACGGGGTCTCCCGCCGTCCACCACCCCCTCTTCGGTCAGCGCGTCTTCTGCATCGTGATGATGACCATCGGGGAGTCGCCCGCGGTGCGGCTGTAGGCGATCCAGTAGCCGGCCTGCGGGTACGTCGTCATCTTGTACATCGAGCCGTCCGCCTTGGCCTCGATCTCCTCGCCGAGCACGGCCGCGGGCGAGGGCGCTTGGGCGTCGCGGCCGATGTAGGTGGCGATGATCGCGCTCGCCTTCCCGTCCCGGTAGTAGACGCGCGCCCGCTCCGTGCCGGAGAAGACGTAGAAGTCCATCGCGTCGGACTTCTCCTCGGCCTTGCCGAGTTTGGCGCGCACCTCGTCCGCCGTCATCCCCAGTTTCACGCCTCTGTACTCGCCGTAGAGCGGCGCGGCCGGCGCGGCGGTCGTCGCCGCCGCCTTGGCGTCCGTCGCG
>DATCVD010000474.1:0-3221 GCA_036567125.1 Pyrinomonadaceae bacterium
GGGCGGCTCCACACCGGCCGGCGCGCCGCCTTCTACCGGCGGTGCACAGGCTCCTGCGCGCAGGAGTTGGTCGCGCGCCATCCGGTCGGGAGCCGCGTGCAAATCTTCTACGACCCGGCGCGCCCCGACGAGGCGGTGCTCGACAGGAGTTTGCGCGCGCTGTGGCTGCTGCCGCTGCTCGCGGTCGTGTTCGCCGTCCTCGCGTTCGTCTTCTTCAAGCTGCCGGCGTGGACGGCGCATTGAGCCGCGCGCCGGCAGTCCGAGTAGTTCCCCACACGAAAACGATGACGGACGGGGCGAGGGGCGCGGCGGCTCCTCGCGGGAAACACGCGGGCGTGGCCCTCGTTCGCCGGGCTGCTGACGCGGCGGGTTCGAGTTGACCGCGGTCGGGCGGCGGCGAGTTCGCAGGCGTGCGCGGGGCGCGCGAAAAGGTCGGGGCGACGCCACGCGCGCGCCGGAAACTCCCCGGCGCTCGTCAATCCCGTCCAAGAACGTGTTCGCCGTCCAAGATGCGCCGCGCCGTTTGTGCTACAAGAGGCCCATGAAGCTCTTGAGGTTGACGCTCGCGGCCGCGCTCCTGCTCTGCCCGCCCGACGAACCGGCCGCGCGGCCCGCGCAAGCGCCCGCCACGACGGCGCAGGGCGTTTCCAAGAACGACGCCGTTCGCGCCGCGCTCGGCGAGTATTTCCGCAAGGCGGCGGGGCTAGGATTCTCCGGCGCGGTGCTCGTCGCGCGCGGCGACGAGGTCTTGATGCGCGGGGGCTACGGGTGGGCCGACGTGAAGCGCCGCGTGGCCGTCAAGCCCGACACCTTCTTCGACATCGGCTCCGGCGTCAAAGCCTTCACCGCGACCGCCGTCCTCCAACTCGAAGAGCAGGGCCGGCTGAGCACCGAAGACCCGATCTCGAAACACCTCAAAAACGTCCCGCCCGACAAGGCCGGGATCACCATCCACCAACTGCTCACGCACACCTCCGGCATCGACTTCGACTACTTCTACGACAGCGCGTCGCCCGCGGAGCGCGCCACGATGCGCGACCGCGAAAAATACATCGCCGCCGTGCTCGGCCCGCCGCTCGCGTTCAAGCCGGGCGCGGGCCGCGTCTATTCCAACACGGGCTTTAGCCTGCTCGCCGCGATCATCGAGAACGTTTCGGGCCTGCCCTACGAGCGTTACGCGCGCGAGCGCCTGTTCGGGCCGGCGGGCATGACCGAGACGGGCTACTACGTCCCGCGGGATTTGCGCCGCGTCGCGCGCGGCTACAACGACGGCGACACGGACTACGGCTACCCGTGGGAGACGCAGTGGGAGGGCCGGCGGCCGCTCTGGGACTTGATGGGCAACGGCGGGATGCTGACGACGCTCGACGACGTTTACAAGTGGATGCTGGCGGTGAGGGGCGACCGCCTCGTCTCGCAGAAGTCGAAAGACAAGATGTTCCAAGTCTATTGGCCGAAGAGCGATCAGGGTCAGGGGTGGAACGTCTGGCAGACCGAAGGGCGGCCCTTCGTCTGGCGCGGCGGCGACGCCGTCCCGCAGGGGTGGAACGTCGAGTTCCGCTGGTACACGAAGGACGATCTGATCGCCGTCGTCCTGACCAACCGGCGCATCCGCGCGGGCAGCATCCGGCGGCCCTCGATGGCGGCGCTCGTCGAAATCGCGCTCCTCGACAAGCCGCCCGCCCTGCCCGCCTTCGCGCCCGTCCCCGCCGCGCGGCTCGGCGCGCTCGCAGGGACTTACAAACTCGAATCGGGCGAGACGTTTTACGTCACGGCCGACGAAGCGCAGACCGGCGGCGGGCTTCGCCGGCCCGTGCTGATGATCGGCGGCGAGGGGCAGCGCGCGATTGATCTGCTCCACTCCGCGAACCAGCGGCCCGACCTGACCAAGCTCTCCGCGGAGATGAACGACAAGACGGCCGCCTACCTCGCCGCGCTCGGCAGCGGGGACGCCGCCGCGCTCAAAACGATCCTGCCCGAGAACGTGCCGCCCGCGGAGGCCCTCGAACGCTGGGGCGCGTTCGTCAAACAGACGGGCGCGCTCGAAGCGGCGGAAGTGCTCGGCACGTCGCCGCTCAACCAGCAGGGCGTGCAGACGTTCGTCCGCCTGAAGTTCGCGAAGTCCGCCGGGGTCTATCGGATCACTTGGCGCGACGGGCGACCGCGCACGCAGCCGGACGACCGCCTCCAGCCGTCGGCCACGGCCTTCCTCAGAAAATCGCCCGACCCGCTCCCGATCAACCTCGCGTTCCTGCCGCAGTCCGCGACGGATTTCGCCACCTACGATCTGTTCCGCGGGCGCACGGTCAACGTCAGCCTCCCCGGCGACGGCCGGCTGATCGTCCGCACGAAAGACGGCGACGCGGTCGCGCGGAAAGTTGCGGCCGGGCGAAAAGTTAAGCGGGCAAGGTGAGACGAAGCGTCGCGGCAGGCTGGCTGTCGTCCGACAATACGACTCGGCGGGCGAGGCCGGTAGTTCTTCAGCAGGACGCGGCGCGCGCGACGCGCATAGTCAGGTCGCGCGGGGCGGTCGGGCGGCGGCGCGCGCGGTCAGATCGCGCCGAGGCGTCGGAGTTCCTGCTGCTCCTCGTCGGTGAGGAAGGTGAAGGCGAGGCTGAAGCCGCCGGGGTCGCGCGCGACGACGCGGCCGCGCAGTTCGAGCCACGAGCCGTCGGGCCGCCGGACGGCGAAGACGATCAAGGCGTCCGCCTCCACGGCCGCGTGCGTGTCAACGTAGCAGCCGCCCATCGAGAGGTCGGAGACGCGCGCCTGCTGGCGGCCCGACAGGCTCTCCCACCACGCTTCGAGCGACACGCCCCGGCGCTCGTCCTCGCGCCGCTCGCGCCCGTTCCCCTCCGGCCCCGTCCCCATTCGATCCCCCTTCGAGTTTCAGACGAGCGCCCGGCCCGACTCAGGCGAGCGACTCGTTAAGCATCGCCTCGACGCGCGCGGCGATCTCGCGCGCGCGTTCCGTCAAGTCGTCGGCCCGCGCGCGGTGCTCGGCGGCGAACTCCTCGTCTTCGATCCCGCGGACGTTGACGAGCACGTTGTAGCGCGCCGAGACGGCGGCGGCCAGAGCGAGCTGCGCGCCGGCGGCCGCGTCCGAGAGCCACGCCGGGTCGCCCAGCTCGGCCAGCGTCTCCAACAACTCCGCGACGCGGACGGCGCGGCGCGCGACTTCGAGCGGCACGTTGGCCGCGCCCTTCAGAGCCTCCTCGACC
>DATCVD010000475.1:0-3023 GCA_036567125.1 Pyrinomonadaceae bacterium
GCGCCGGGGCGGCGGCGAGGGCGGGCCGCGCGTGCTCGCAGGCTTCGTGCGGGTAGTAGATGACGGCGAGCAGCTCCCGAATCTCTTCGGCCGACATCTCGGCGGCGAAGAGCGATTCGACGAGCGGGCGCAAAGAGCCGGAGGCGTTGTTGATGATGTGGCGCAGCTTCTTGTACTCGCCGTGCACGTCGCTGACGACGTGCACGACGCCCTTCGGCAGCCCGAGCGACGCGCGCAGGGCGGCGGCCTCCGAGAGCGCCAGATCGGCCGTCGGGTAGCGCGCCGCCAGCGCGCGCAGGAGCGTCATCCGGCCCGGATCGTTCGTTGACATCACCGCCTCCTCCAATTCTCCCAACCCGAGGTGAGCCGCAAACCGGAACGGGCTAAAAACCGCCCTCCCCTTCGCGCCTTTGCGCCTTTGCGCGAGTCTTTCTTCCCCGTCGAGAAGAGGCTCGCGCAAAGGCGCAAAGGGGAGAAGTGAAGTCAGGCTCTCGGCCCCGCGGTCGCGCCGAGCGGGATCAGGCTTTGAACTTGCCGATCTCGCGGCGGGCCGCGGCGACGACGTTCTCGACCGTGAAGCCGAACTTCTTGGTCAACTCCTTCAAGGGCGCGCTCGCGCCGAAGGTCTTCATGCCGACGATCGACTCGTTGCTGCTCGCGTAGCGACGCCAGCCGAACGTGCCCGCCTGCTCGACCGCCACGCGCGCCTTCACCGCCGAAGGGATCACGCTCTCCTTGTAAGCCTCGTCCTGATGCTCGAACAGCTCCCACGAGGGCATCGATACGACACGGGCCTTCACGCCGTCGGCCGCGAGCTGCTCGTAAGCCTCGACGCAGAGCGAGACCTCCGTGCCCGTGCCGAGCAGGATCACTTCGGGGTGCCCGCCGTCGGAGTTGTCGGCGAGCACGTAAGCGCCGCGGTGGACGCCCTCGGCGCTGGCGTACTTCGTGCGGTCGAGCGTCGGCATCGCCTGACGGCTCAAGACCATCACGGCCGGCTCGCGCTTGAGCTTCATCACGACGCGCCAAGCCTCGGAGACCTCGTTGGCGTCGCCCGGCCGCAAGACGACGAGGCCGGGGATGGCGCGCAAACTGGCGAGCTGCTCGATGGGCTGGTGCGTCGGGCCGTCCTCGCCGACGCCGATGGAGTCGTGCGTGAAGACGTGGATGGTCGGGATCTCCATGATCGAGGAGAGGCGGATCGCGGGCCGCGAGTAGTCGGAGAAGATCATGAAGCCCGAGCCGTAGGGGCGAATCTTGCAGAGCGCGAGGCCGTTCAGGATGGCCGACATCTCGTGCTCGCGGATGCCGAAGTGGAAGTTGCGGCCGCCGTACCAGCGCCCCTTGTCGGTGTCGTTGTCGGCGGTGAAGTCGCCCGCGCCGTCGAACGTCAGGCGCGTCTTGGTCGAGGGCGCGAGGTCGGCCGAGCCGCCGATGAGCCACGGGACGTTCTTCGCAATCGCGTTCAAGACCTTGCCCGAAGCGTCGCGGCCGGCCATGCCTTTCGCGTCCGCGGGGAAAACGGGGATGTCCTTGTCCCAGCCTTCGGGCAGCTCGCGCTTCTGCATCCTGACCAGCTGATCGGCGAGATCGGGGAACTCCTTCTTGTACGCTTCGAGCTTGGCGAACCACTCGTCGCGGGCCTGCTTGCCCCGCGCGCCGATGCCCTGCTTGAAATGATCGTAGACCTCGCCGGGCACATGGAACTTGGCGTCTTCGGGCCAGCCGTAGACGCGCTTCGTCAGCTTGATTTCTTCTTCTCCGAGCGGCTCGCCGTGCGCGGCGTGCGTGTCCTGCTTGTTGGGCGCGCCCCACGCGATGTGGCTGTCGACAATCAACAAGGTCGGCCGGTCGGTCTCCTTGCGGGCGACGGCGAAGGCGCGCTTCAAGGTTTCGAGGTCGTTGGCGTCGCCGACGCGCGTGACGTTCCAGCCGTAGCCGATGAAGCGCGTCGCCACGTCCTCGGAGAAGGCCCAACTGGTGTTGCCCTCGATGGTGATCTTGTTGTTGTCGTAAATCCAGCAGAGGTTGTCGAGCTTGAGGTGCGCGGCTAAGGACGCGGCCTCGTGCGAGATGCCCTCCATCATGCAGCCGTCGCCGCACAGCGCGTAGACGTTGAAGTCGAACATCTCGAAGCCGGGGCGGTTGAAGTAGGCCGCCTGCCACTTCGACGCGATAGCCATGCCGACGCTCGTCGCGATGCCCTGACCGAGCGGCCCCGTCGTCGTCTCGATGCCGGACGTCCAGCGGTACTCGGGGTGGCCGGGGCAGCGCGAATCCAACTGGCGGAAGTTCTTGATGTCGTCCAGCGAGACGGAGGGCTGGCCCAAGACCTCGTACTGCGGGTTGACCGACTTGACCCCGGTGAGGTGCAGCATCGAGTAGAGCAGCATCGAGGCGTGGCCCATCGAGAGGACGAAGCGGTCGCGGTTCGGCCAGATCGGGTCTTCGGGGTCGAAACGTAAAATGTCGTTCCAGAGCAGGTAGGCGACGGGGGCCATCGCCATCGGCGTGCCGGGGTGGCCGCTATTTGCGGCCTGCACGGCGTCCATCGAGAGCGTGCGGATGGTGTTGACTGCGAGCTGGTCGAGCGAGTCGGACGAACGCACGGCGGTTGACATCGGTGTGTGCTCCTTAAAAGGTGTTCGCTTCGGCGGGCGCGTAGCGCGCCACCACTTAACGCGGCGCGGACGGCCCGTCTGGTGTCAATTTAAGCTGGGAAGATCAGGCCCGCGGTCGTCGCGCGCGACTCTGCGGGGTTTGCACGCCTTCGGGTATTCGTGCCTCTGGGTTGAAGCGGCGTAAAGATTCAGCCGGAAGATTGCGGAAACGAGCGTCGGCAGGCGATAGAACCCGTCAGACTTTGACCGGGGGCGCGTGCGAGCGAGTCGCGCGCGCCGGCAAAGGCAGGCCCGTTAGGACGCGAGGGATGATTTACCTTAACGGCGACGCGGAGTCAACATTTTCGACCCGCGCGGCCGGACGCGCCGCGGAGAACGGCGGGCGGGACTCGCCGTCACTCC
>DATCVD010000476.1:0-2793 GCA_036567125.1 Pyrinomonadaceae bacterium
CTCGGCGGCGGCGGCGGGCGGGCCCGCGGCGTCTTCGGGCGCGGGGACGACTTCGACGAGCGAGCAGTTGTCGGTGTCGAGGTAGCGCGCGGCGGCGCGCTTGATCTCGTCGGCCGTGACGGCGAGGTAACGCTCCGGCTCGGTGTTGAAGAGCGCGGGGTCGCCGTCGTAGAGCGCGTACTCGGCGAGCATCTGCGCGCGGTACATCGACGACTGGCGGCCGCGCACGGCGTCGTTCAGCAGGCCGTTGCGCAGCTTCTCCATCTCCGCAGGGCTGGGGCCTTCCGCGGCCAGCCGCTTGATTTCTTCGCGGATCGTCTGGCGAATCTCGTCGGTCGTCCGGTTCGGCTTCGGGATGGCGAAGAGGTAGAGCGAAGAAGGCCCGCGCCGCTCGCCGACGCCGCCCTGCACGGCGACGACCGACTCGTCGCCCTTCACCAGCCGCTGGTAGAGGCGCGAGCTTTCGCCTTCGAGCAGCAGGTCGGCGGCCAGCGAGACGGCGTAGAAATCCGTCGAGCGGCGCGGCGGGACTTTCCAGCCCATCATCAGCGCGGGCAGTTGGGCGAAGCGGTCGGGGTAGTTCTCGAAGCGCGCGGCGACCTCTTCCGGCTCGCTCACGTCGACGGCGGGCGGCGGGGCCTGCGAGGGGATCGTGCCGAAGTATTTCTCGACGAGCGCGCGCGCCTCGGCCGGATCGAAGTCGCCGGCGATGGAGAGCACGGCGTTGTTCGGCGCGTAGTAGACGCGGAAGAACTCCTGCACGTCTTCGATGGTCGCGGCGTCCAAGTCCTCCATCGAGCCGATGGTCGAGTGGGCGTTGCGCGGGTTGCGGAAGACGAGTTCGTTGAGGTGCAGGAAGGCGTTCGAGTAGGGGCGGTTGTCGTAGTTGAGCCGCTTCTCCTCCTGCACGGCGTTGCGCTGGTTGTCCAAGTTCTCCTGCGTCACCTTGAGCGAGCGCATCCGGTCGGATTCGAGCCACAGCGCGAGCGGGAGCTGGTGCGAGGGCAGCGTCTCGTAGTAGTTGGTGCGCTCGCTGGAGGTCGTGCCGTTCATCGTGCCGCCGTTGTTGAAGATGAACTGGAAGTGGCCGGCCTTGGGCACGTTCTCCGACCCCTGAAACATCATGTGCTCGAAGAGGTGGGCGAAGCCCGTGCGGCCCTCGCGCTCGTTGCGCGAGCCGACGTCGTAATAGACGGCGACGGAGACGACGGGCACGGACGTGTCGGGACTCATCACGACGCGCAGGCCGTTCCCCAAGCGGAATTGTTCGACCGGGACGTGAGGCGGTGTGAACGTTGGCGTCAAGCGTTGACCTCTCAGTAAGTGCGATAGCCGTAGAATAGGAGGATCGACTGCGCGACGGGGCAGCCGCCCGTGAGCGGCGGCTTCAGTCCCTATCGATCCCGAAGTGGTACTGGATCGTCGCGTACTGCGAGACCTTGCGGCCGTCCTTCTCGGCCGGGACGAACTTGATCTGGCGCGCGGCCTTGATCGCCGCCTCGGTCACGCCGTGGGGCAGACCCTTGACGACAGTGACGTTCTCAACCTTGCCGGAGGCCGCCAGCACTAGACGCAGGACGACCTCGCCCTGCACGTTGTGGCGGCGCGCGCCGCGCGGGTAGACGGCGTCCGGCTTCGAGATGATTCGGGCCTTGCTGTCAACCTGTATGCCACGGTAGACGCGGTTGCCCGCCTCGTCGCGCTCCGGCTCGGCGTCGTCGTCCGCGGCGGCGTTGCGCTTCGCTAGGCTGAGCAAGTCGTCTTTCCGCGCGGCATCCTGCTGCTGCCCGGCCGGCTGCTGCGCGGGCGAAGGCTGCGCCGCCGGCTCCGGGCGTTTGACGCGGCCGGACTGCGCGGCCGCCGACGTGGCGGCGCACGCGAGCGCGCAGGCGGTGGCGAGCAGTAAGTGTCTCACGGCGTCACCCGCCCGCCTCAGCTCTGCGGCGTGTTGATCATGCCGCGCAGCTCCGCCCGCAGCCGCTCGATCTCGGAGAGCTTCTGCTGCACGCGCTCGAAGAGCGGCGACTGCGCCTTGATGCCCTCGTCGATCAGGAAGGCCGCGGCCTCGGCGCGGCTGCGGAAGACGCCCGCCTGCACGAGCTGCTCCAACCGCTCCTGCGCGTCGTGCGAGACCTTGACGGCGACGACGTAGTCGTCCTTCGCCGAGATCGCGCGCTCGATGGTGCGGCTGATGTCGCGCCCGATGGAGGAGAGCGACTCGGGGATGCGCGAGGCGATGTCGCGCACGGAGGACGAGACGCGGTCTTGATCGTGGCCCGCGTCGTCGTCGGCGTCGTGGAGCATCAGGTCGTCGATGGGGTCTTCCACCTCCGGCTGGTACGGCGAGGGCTGCCGCGGCGGTTTCGTCGGATCGTAAGGGTTGCTCATCGTCTTTGGTTCACTCCTTCGCGCCGCGCGCCGCGCGGGCCGGCCGTCGTGCCGCGACTCGCGCGCTTTTTCGCCGGCCGCGCGCACGGTCGGCGCCGCGCGGCCCGTCTGTCTGGGGAGATAAAACGGCTGCGGCCATTTTAGTTTATCCGGCGCGCAACTCACAAACTTCCGGGGGCGCGGCGGCGCAACCTTGCCGACATTTCCGTCATCCATGTACCATACGAAAACCTCCCCGGAACCGCGGGGGGCCGCAAAACGTACAAGGCTCGACGAAAGGGTTTCCACGCAGTGACAAACAGATTCGCCCGCCTCGCGGCCGCGCCACTCTCGTTCATTCTTCTGCTCTCATCCGCGGGCCTAGCGCAGCAGGCCGGCCCGCCGGCGCGCGGCGACGCGCGCAGG
>DATCVD010000477.1:0-6088 GCA_036567125.1 Pyrinomonadaceae bacterium
CCGACGGGCGAGCCGGCCGAGCCGGGCGCGCCGCCCCCGCAAGTTCCGCCGAAGCCGACCGCGCAGGTTCCCCCTTCGACCGCCGAGCCTGAAACGCCGCTCGCCCACACGGACGACGCTTCGTCCCCCACGCAGCCCGCGCAGCCCGCGGACGCCACGCAGCTTAAGTGATAGGACTAAGTACTGAGGACTGAGGACTGAGTGAAAAACGGCTCTTCAACTCAGTCCTCAGTCCTCAGTCCTCAGTACTTTTATGACGAGAACCGAACCGCAACCGGAAGACTTCCGCCGCCGCCCGCCGGGGCCGCTGCGACCGCGCCCGCTGAACCTGCCGGCGGCCGAGGAGTTGACGCTCCCGAACGGCCTGCGCGTCCTGCTGGTCGAGAGCCGCCGCCTGCCCTTGGTGAGCTTCCGCCTCGCCTTCCCGACCGGCGACGCGCACGACCCGGCGGGCCGGCCCGGCCTGACCGACCTGATGGCCGGGCTGCTCAACGAGGGCACCGAGACGCGCACGAGCCGGCAGATCGCCGACGAGGTGGCGCGCATCGGCGCGACCCTGACCGCGGGCGCGAGCGCCGACTACACGTCCGTCGCCGCCTCCGCGCTCTCGGGCTTCGCCGATCAGCTTCTCGAACTGATGGCCGACATCTGCCTGCGGCCCTCGTTCCCCGCCGACGAGCTTGAGCTGACCAAACAGAACACGCTGCAAAACCTGATCGCGCAGCGCGGCCAGCCCTCCTTCCTCGCCAACGAGCGCGTCTCGAAGGCCGTCTTCGGCCGCCACCCTTACGCGACGGTCGCGCCCACGCCCGAGTCGATCGGGGCCGCCGCGCGCGACGAGATCGTCCGCTTCCACCGCGCCGCCTTCATCCCGAACAACGCCGTGCTCGTCGCCGGCGGCGACTTCCGGCCGCAGGAGATGCTCGCCCGCGTCGAACAACTCTTCGGCGCGTGGCAGCCGGGCGAGCCGATGCGGCGCGAGCCGCCCGCGCTGCCGGAACTGACGGGGCGCACGCTCCACCTCGTCGACCGGCCCGGCTCGGCGCAGTCGAACATCGTCATCGCCAACCGCGGGATCGTCCGCACCGACGCCGACTACTTCAACGCCCTCGTGATGCACACGATCCTCGGCGGCAACGCCTCGTCGCGCCTGTTCATGAATCTGCGCGAGGAGAAGGGCTACACCTACGGCGCGTACACCAACCTCGACGCCCGCCGCGAGGCCGGTTCTTTCCGCGCCACGGCGGAAGTGAGGACGCCCGTCACGGGCGACTCGCTCAAAGAGTTCTTCGGCGAGTTCGCGCGCATCCGCGAGGAGCTGGTCGCGGAGAAGGAGCTGAACGACGCGAAGTCGTACCTCGCGGGCGTCTTCCCCATCAGGCTGGAGACGCTCGACGGCTTCATCGATCAGTTAGTCCAGATCAGAATGCACGGCCTGCCCGAAGACTACCTGCACACCTACCGCGAGCGCGTGCAGGCGGTGACGCGCGAGGAGGTGCGCCGCGCCGCCGGGCGGCTGGTGACGCCGGAGCGCGCGGCGGTCGTCATCGTCGGCGACGCCACACAGGTGCGCGCGCAGGCCGAAAGTTACGCCGAGTCGGTCGAGTTGTACGACAGCTCGGGCCGGCGCAAAAATGAGGGGGACGAAAAAGGGATGGAGAGACAAACTACCGCCGCACAGATCGCCGACGCGGGCGCGGACGCGCTGCTCGGCGTCTGGAACCTAGACGTGGATACGGTCTTCTTCGGCAAGCGGCCCGCCACGCTCACGCTCCAGCGCGACGCAGACGGCACGGCTTCGGCCGACGTCACCTCGCAGGTCGGCCGCATCGAGTTGGGCAATGTTACGCTCTCGGCCGACGGCTTCGAGGCCGGGGCCGCGCACAACTTTCAGGGCAAGGAGTACACCGCGAGCATCTCGGCCAAGCTCGAAGGCGCGCAGATGGCGGGCACGATCAAGGTCAACCACGCCCTCGCCCCGTCGATTAAGTTCACGGGCACGAGGCAGCAATAGCCGTCGGCGGTTAGCCGTTAGCGAACAGCGGTCGGTCGTCCGCGGCCGGCCGTCCGCTGTTCGCTAACGGCGGTCGGGCGGGTCAAAGTTCAAGCCGTTCAGGCCCGAACGACTGACCGCGGGCGACGGGCGACAGACGCTGAATCCGGCTAACGGCTAATCGCCAACGGCTAACGGCTAAAAAAAACCCGCCCGGCGCGCGCTCAAACACGCCGGGCGGGAACCACAGGAGAATCGCCCTGCCCGGATCGCCGCTCGGCGACCCGCGGGCTTTTGCTATGCTCGCCCGTTCGGATGCGCGGGCGGGCGCGCCGCGTTGCCCGCGCCCCCGCGCCCGTCCGCCGCGAAACTTTCGACCGCCCCCGCCGCCGCGATGAAGAAACTACTGAGACGCTCAACACTCGCCCTCGCGCTCCTGCCGGCGCTGCTCGCCGCCTGCGTCGGGCGGCCCGCGCAGCAGGCCAACCAGAGCGCGGCGGCCGACGCGCCCGCGCCGACGAGCGATCCGGCCTTCAAAGAGTTGCACGACCGCTACGTGCGCGAGTTCCTGCGCCGCAACCCGACGGTCAACACCTACCTCGGCGGCGCGGGCCTCGACCCGGCGCTCGGCGAAGTGGACGGCGCGCTGCGCGACCACTCGGCGGCCGCGCTCGAAGCCGAGGATCGCTGGCTCACCGAGACGCAGGAGTCCTTGAGCGAGATCGAGCCGCTCACGCTCTCGCCCGCGCGCCGCATCGACCGCGAGGTCGCGCTCGCGCAAGTCCGCTTCCTCCTACGCCAGCATCAGGTGCGCCGCCATCAGGAGCGCGCGCTCGACACCTACGTCGAAGAGCCGTTCCGCGCCGTCGATTGGCAGCTGCAAGCGATGACGCAGACCGGCCCGAAGACTTACGGCACGGCCGAAGAGTGGTCGCTCGTCCTGCGCCGCGTGCAACTAACGCCGAAGTATCTGAAGACGGCCGAGGAGCAGTTAACGGCCGGCGTCCGCGGCAACAACTGGCCCGACCACCGCGTCCTGCGCCGCCACGGGCTGGAATCGACCGAGTCGAACGCGATGTACTTCGAGCGGACGCTGCCGGAGTTGGCGAAGGAGCGGCTCGGCGCGGGCAGGGGCCGCGAAGAACGCACGCGGCGCGACGAGTTTTTGAAGCAGTTGAACGAGGCGACGAAGGCGGCGGCGGCGGCCTACCGCGAGTTCCGAAAGTTCATCGCGCGGGAGTTCTTCGAGTCGGGCGGCCCCGCGCCGACACCCTCCGCAGCCCCCGGCCCGTCGCCGGCCGCGAAGGGGGCGCACAAGCCCGCCGCAACGCCCGCGAAGCCGGCCGACGCGGCGGCCGACGCCGGGGAGGTGAATCCCGGCGAGGTCAAGCCGCAGTTCCGCGAAGACCGCTACGCGCCGGGCGAGGAGGAGTACAACTGGGCGCTCAAGAACAACCTGCGGCTCAACACGACCGCCGGCCGGCTCTACGAGGATGCGTGGCCCGTCGTCGAGGCGACGCAGCAGGAGATGTTCAAGCTCGCGCGGGAGATCGCCGCGAAGCGCGACCTGAAAGTCGCGCACGCGGAGGGCGCGGCGAACAACGCGGCCGACTTCGAGTTGGTGCGCGCCGTCTTCGACGAGCTCGGCAGGGACTACCCGAAGACGGACGCCGAGATGATCAAGTGGTACGAGGAGGCCGCCTACCGCCTCGTCGATTACGGCCGCGAGTCAGGCATGTTCGACGTGCCCGCGGACTACAAGCTCGCCGTCGTCGAGACGCCGCCGCCGCTGCGCGCCTCCGTCGACGGCGCGGTCTACTACCCCGCGCCGCCCTTCAAGCAGTCGGGGGTGGGGCGCTTCTACGTCAGCCCGACGGGGAACGATCAGGCGGCCCTGCGCGACAACAACCGCTCCGCGCTCGCAGACCTCGCCGCGCACGAGGGCTTCCCCGGCCACGACTGGCACTTCAAGGTGATGACGCAGTTCAGGAACGAGATCGCGCCCGTCCGCTTCCTCACGCCCGGCTCGGTCGAAGACTCCTCGTCGATGTGGCAGGACTCGATGGCGATGGAGGGCTGGGGGCTTTACTCCGAGGCGCTGCTCGCCGAGCCGCAGCCAAACTTTCCGCACGGCTTCTACACGCCCGAAGAGCGGCTCTACCAACTGCAAGGCAAGCTCTACCGCGACCTGCGCGTCCGCATCGACACCGGAATCCACACGGGCCGCATGACGTTCGACGAGGCCGTCGATCTCTTCTCCGAGGTCGTCGATTTCCGACCGGGATCGTGCCGCGACGCCGAGGCGTTGAAGGACGCGGACAAGGGCGCGAGCTGCCGTTCGTCCGAGCGCGCCATCTTCCGCTACTCGAAGTGGCCGACGCAGGCCGTCACCTACCGGCTCGGCAAGGATCAGATCTTCGACCTGCGGCGCGAGGCGCAGAACCTTCTGGGCGAACGCTTCTCGCCCAAAGAGTTCCACCTCCTCTTCATGAAGCAGGGCACGATCCCGGCCGGCTACTTCCGCGACGAGCTGTTGAGGGAGATTCAGGCGAAGCAGTGAACGGCCACTTGCGGATTCGGGCGGCTAGTCTTCGTCCGGGAAGATCTGCCGCAGGTGGTGCTTGAGGTGGCCGACGTAGTCGCGCATGAGGTATTCGAGCGTCGCGGGCCGGTCGGCGGGAACGGCCTTGAAGGCGATGCGGTCGAGCGTGTGCGCGGCGCGCTCGCGCCGCAGGGCTTCGGCGGGCGCGTGGGCCATGACGTGCGCGAGGTGGAGGTTGTAGGAGCGCCAGAGCGCGACGAGCGTGTCCCAGTCGGCCGCGTCGTACCTTTGCGCGCGCACCCAGTCCTCCTGCGCGTAGCCGTCGAAGACGAGATCGCCGGCGAGCTGGCCGACGACGAAGCGGCGGTGGTTGTTGGCCGCGGAGTCGACGAGGTGGCCGACGATCTGCCGCGGCGTCCAGCCCCCGTCACCCGCCGCGCGCCGATTACGTTCACCCACATCAAGCGCGAGCAGGCGGGCGGCCGACCGCTCGACCGTGCGGCGGAAGTCGGCGACCACCTCGTCGAACGGCGCTTCGTACTCGAACGCGCGGCCCTCGCCTTCCGTCACCCCCGCAGCCTCTTTCATCGCCGCCTCCCCTCCCGCCGCCGCGCCTCGCCACGCGTCAGCGTTCGTAACTGAGCACCTGCCCGTCGCCGCCGACGGCCCACGCGCGCTTGTCGCGGACGTGGAGCGCGTAGATGTGCTGCTTCGTGCCCGACTCCTGCCTGACCCACGTGCGGCCGCCGTCGGACGAGCGCAGGATCGTCCCGTTGCGGCCGACGATCCAGCCCTCCTCTTTGTTGGCGAAGGCGACGCTCAGGAGCGTCGCGCGCGGGCCGAGGACGGGGACTTCGACCGCGAGCCACGTCGCGCCGCCGTCGGTCGTGCGCAGGATCGTGGAGCGCTCGCCGACGGCCCAGCCCGTCTCGTCGTCCTCGAACTCGACGTGGTAGAGCGTCGCCGTCGTGTTCGCGCGCTGCTGCCTCCACGTCTCGCCGCCGTCCGCGGTGTGCAGGATCGTGCCGCGGTCGCCGACGATCCAGCCGCGCCGCTCGCCGCGGAAATCCAAGTGCAGGAGTTCCACTTTGACGGGCGCGCGGACGCGCTGCCACGTCGTGCCGCCGTCGTCCGTCCGCAGCAGCAGGCTGTCGAGGACGCGGTCGCCGCGGCTGACCGAGCCGACGATCCAGCCGCGCTTCTTCGCCGTGAAGCGGACGCTGTAGAGTTCGGGCGACGCGCCGTCGAAGTCGGCCGGCGCGAACCGCGCCGCGGCGCGCCACGTCCGCCCGCCGTCCTCGGTCACGAGCACGCGGTTGGCGGCGAGCAGGTGGCCGTCCTCCTTGTTGCGGAAGTAGATGTCGTTGACGCCGTCGGGGACGCCCGACACCTGCTGCTCCCAAGTGCCGCCGCCGTCTTCGGTGCGCAGCACCAGCCCCTCGTCGCCGCCCGCCCAGCCGCGCTTCGAGTCGGCGAAATAGACCGTGTTCAAATCCTTACCCGCCAAGCCCCGCCGCCGCGCCGTCCAGCCCTCCTGCGCGGCCGCCGCCGCG
>DATCVD010000478.1:0-2680 GCA_036567125.1 Pyrinomonadaceae bacterium
CCTGCGGCTCGACGCGATCCCCTCGTTCGATCAGCCGAACGCTCAGGGGCAGCCGCCCGCGAACGTGCCCGCGCCCGCCGGGCCGCGGCAGCCCGGAAGAGAGAGCGTGCCGGCGCAAGCGCCCGCCGAGTTGCCGCTCGACGTGCCGCCGGTCGCCAAAGATTTCCGCGCGACGCCGGGGCAGTTGCCCGAACTCGGAAGAGTCGGCGTCAACATGGCCGAGCAGCGGCCGCTGACTTTGCGCGAGGCGATTGAGCTGGCGTTGCGGAACGCGAAGGAGATCGAGGTGGCGCGCACGAACGTCCGCGCCGCCGAGTTCGACTTGACGGCCGCGCGCGGCGTCTATGATCCGCGCCTGAGTTCGCTCTCCTACTTCGAGCGCAGCTCGACGCCCGCGACCAGCGTCCTGAGCGGCGCGGCCGGCGCGGTGACGCAGTCGAACCTCGTCGGCACGCTCCGGCTCGAAGGCTTGTCGCCGAAGGCCGGCGGCGGCTACCGCTTCGACTTCTCCTCGATCCGCTCGACGACGAACAACCAGTTCGCGGTGCTCAACCCGCAGTTCCCGACGGCCTTCACCTTCAGCTACACGCAGCCCGTCCTGCGCGGCCGCTCGTTCGACCAGAACCGCCGCGCCATCGAGATCGCTAAGAAGAACCTCGCGCTGACCGACGCGCAGTTCCGCCAGCGCGCCATCGAGACGATCACCGACGTGCAGCGCTCCTACTGGGACTTGGTCTTCGCGCTGCGCAACTTGCAGATTCAGCGCGACGCCGTCCGCGACGCGCGCACGCAGTACGAGCACAACAAGCGGCTGGTGACGGAAGGCCAGCTCGCGCCGATTGACGTGGTGGCCGCCGAGGCGCAGGTCTCCGGCTTCGAGCAGAGCGTCTATACGGCGCTCGACGAGGTCGGCCGCGCCGAGAACAACCTGAAGAATCTGATCGCCGAGAACCGGCAGTCGGAGGTCTGGAACGTCGCGCTCGTGCCGACCGACACGGTCGATCTCGCCACGCCCCCGCCCGTCGCGCTCGACACCGCGCTCGCGGCCGCGCTCGGCAACCGGCCGGAGTTGCAGCAGTCGGACGTGGTCGCCGCGATCAACGAACTCGACCAGCGGCTCGCGCGCGAGCTGACGAAGACGCAGGTTGACTTGGTCGCGAGCTACGGCGCGACGGGCGTGGCGGGCGCGCTCGACCCGGCGCGCGCGACCAACCCGTTCACGGCCTCGAACGAGGCGGTGCGCGAGCAGATCAACCAGTTGACCGCGCGCATCAACGGCCTCACCGACCCCGATCTGCCGCTGCTGCCGGCCGTGCCGCAGGGCGCTCTGGACGACAACCTCCTCGGCGGCTACGGCCAGTCGCTCGCCAACCTCGCCGCCAACCGCTACAACAACTTCCGCGTCGGCGTGCAGTTGAACTTGCCGCTGCGCAACCGCACGGCCCAAGCGCAGCTCGGCCGCTCGCTCGTCGAGCGCGACCGGATCAGGACGCAGCGCGAGCAGTTGGAGCAGTTGATTCAGGTGGACGTGAGGAACGCGCTTCAGGTGGTGCGCACGGCCGAGTCGCGCCTGCGCGCGGCCGCGGTCGCGCGCGACGCGAGCGAGCGGCAGTACGCCTCGGAGCTGCGCAAGTTCGACGCCGGGCAGTCGACCATCTTCCTCGTCCTCGAACGCCAGACCGCGCTCGCCACCGCCCGCGGCAACGAGCTGCGCGCGCAGACCGAACTCAACAAGGCGGCGGCCGAGCTGCAACGCGCCACCGGCAACTCGCTCGAAGCCAACCAAGTCACGGTCAGCTCACGCTGACGAATGCCGTGAATGGTAAATCGTGAATCGTAAATGGAAGGAGAAAAACTTCTTTCCATTTACGATTCACGATTTACCATTCACGGCATTTTTGCTTTCACCCAGAGCGGGTAGTGGTCGGAGAACTTGACGTGCTTGGCGATGCCGTGGGCGGTGGGCGAGAGGCCGCGCAGCCAGAGCCAGTCGAGCTTGAGCTTGAAGACGAAGGTCTTCCACGTCGATTTGTCGTCGGGGAAGGGCGTCGTGAAGTCCGACTCGGAGAAAAGCTTGCGGGCGGCGCGCACGTCCTTGCCTTTGATCGAGTTGAAGTCGCCGAGGACGACGGCGCGGGAGACGCCGGGGCGGCGCGCGAGCGAGTCGAGCGTCGCGCGCCACTGCTCGGTCTTCTTCGCGATCTCAAGGCGCGTCTCGGCGTGGACGGAGTAGACGCGCAGGGGCGCGCCGTTGACGTTAACGGTCGCGCCGACCGCCGCGCGGCGGCGACAATCCGGCCCCGCGTGCGGGAGCACGATGCGCTCCACGTCCGAGAGCGGGTAGCGGCTAAGGATGGCGACGCCCGTCTCGTCCTCGGCGGCCTCGCGGTCGTCGCGCTTCTCGCCGTCCGATGGCGGCGCGGCCCACGCGTAGTGCATCCCCAACTCTTCGGCCATCAGCCGCGCGGCGTTGACGTGGCCGCTGCGCTTACGATTCCGGTCAACCTCCTGCAAGCCGATGACGTCGGCGCCGCCGATCTCCGGGTCGTCGCGCAGCGTCCGGATCAGCCGTTTGAGATCGTCGCCGCCGCGCCAGCGGATGTTGTAGCTGACGATCTTGATCTCGCCCGCGTCCGCCGCGCCCGCGTGGCTGAACTTCGCGCCGCCGCCGCCGCCCTCC
>DATCVD010000479.1:0-6594 GCA_036567125.1 Pyrinomonadaceae bacterium
GGCGCGACTGATGAGGGCGCGGCGGCCTCGACGGTTTCGTCCGCGCCGGTCGTTTCGTTCGCGCCGGCCGACGACTGCGGCGCGGCCGAGTGATCGACGCCGGGCGGCGTCGCCTGCTGCGCCTCGCCCGTAATTTCGGGCGCGAGTTTTTCTTCGACCGCCTCGTCGTGCTCGTCGATCTCTTCGAGCGCGGAGTCGATGTCGTCCACGTCCGGGTCGGCGGGTTCGGCCGTCTCGTCGCGGACGAGGTGGAGGACGACCTCGGCCATGCTCGAAGGCAGGCGGTTGCGCGACCCCTGGAAGATCACGTCCTTCATCTCGCCGCCGCGCAGGGACTTGGCGCGCTGCTCGCCCAAGACCCACGAGATGGCGTCCGAGACGTTCGACTTGCCGCAGCCGTTCGGCCCGACGATGGCGGTGATGCCGTCGCCCGTGAAAACGAGATCGGTGTAGTCGGCGAAGGACTTGAAGCCGGAGATTTCGAGGCGTTTGAGTTTGAACATTCGTGCGACTTTCCACTCGCGCCGGCTCGACAGGAGGCCGAGGGTCACGCGCCGGGCGGGGCACAGCCGATAGAGCGCCCGGCGGAGAGGCACACTATATGTTGGCGTAGCGGGAATGTCAACGAAAGCCTCAACGGACGCGGGGCTACTGTTGTCGGCGGGCGGTTTAGGCGCGGCGGCGGGGGCGACGGGCCAGACGACGGGGCGAGACGGCCGCGCTCGCGCCCGCCGTCAGGTCGTTCGCCTGACGGCGGGCGCGGGCGCGCCTCTGCGGTCGGACTCAACCGGCCTTTTACGGCCGGCCGAATCTGAGCCGGTACTCCTGCGAGTTCACGAACCCGTTGACCATCACGTAGAAGTCGTTCGGGTTCGCGTTCAGGTAGTTGAGCCACGCGTTGAAGCCGGTCGGCTCGGGGTCGCGCCGCAGGTAGCCGAAGTACTCGGTGGCGACGAAGCCGCGGTTGAACTCGGCGGCGTCCACCTCGCGGCTCTCGACGATCTCGCGCAGCACCTGCGCGCGGGTCTTCCGGTTCGCGTCGAGGTCGTTCTTGAGCGCCTGACTGTTCGAGACCTGCACGCCGACGTTCTGTTGCAACTCGTCCACGTACTGCCCGTTCGACCTCGGATCGTAGCGCGCGCGGAAGTCCGTGCGGGCGGCGAACTCGTTGGCGTACTCGGCGAGCGCGGCGTTGACCTCCTCGGGCGTCGAGCCGGTGACGCGCCGCAGGTCGCGGACGAACTCGCGGTAGGTCGGAAGCCTACTGAACGCGACGCGATAGTAGCGGATCACGTTGTAGCCCTTGATGAAGTTCTCGGTCGAGCGGAAGAACGACGACGAGACCTGCACGTTGTCGCAGCGGGCCGACTCGTTGTTCGCGTCGCGGTTGAATCGGTTCGGACAATTGCGCAGCACGTCGAGCCACGCCTGCCGGCCCGTCGATTCGGGTTCGCGGTACAGGAAGTCGAGGTACTGCAAGCGGACGAAGAACTCGTCCGCGTCAATCGGGTTCGGCGCGGAGGCCGAACTGTCGTTGTCCGTGATGGTGACGGTGGCGACGGCGGGACTCCCCAGCGTCGCGCCGCCCGGACTGCCGAGCGTGACGGTGAAGGTCTCCGTCCCGTCGACGTGGGCGTCGTCCCAGAGGAAGACGGAGAACTCCTTCCTCGTCTCGCCGGGCGCGAAGCGGAGCGTGCCGATGGCGGTCTCGAAGTCGCAGCGTTCGGTCGCCTGCCCCGTGACGGCGTCGCAGCGAACGTCGGCCCCGCCCTCGCCGGTGGAGAACTCGACCGTGGACGCGCCCGCGAGATTGCCGCTGCGCGTGACGGCCAGCGTCACGCCGGGACTCGCCTCCGAGATTGTCTGCCCGCCCTCGAACTGCACGACCGGGTCGGCCGGCGGCGGCGGCGTGGGCGTCGGAGTTGGCGTCGGCGTCGGCGTCGGCGTCGGCGTGGGTGTAGGCGTAGGTGTTGGCGTAGGCGTCGGAGTCGGAGTAGGTGTTGGCGTAGGTGTTGGAGTAGGCGTCGGCGTCGGCGTCGGAGTAGGTGTCGGTGTCGGTGTCGGTGTCGGTGTCGGTGTCGGCGTTGGTGTCGGTGTCGGCGTTGGTGTCGGTGTCGGCGTGGGCGTGGGCGTCGGCGTCGCCGAAGTGCCGCAGGCGTTCGGGTCGAGGTTGTTGACGGCGAGGTTGTCGATGAACCAGCCGGCGTTGCAGGCCGGGACGCTGGCCACGTCTGAGGTCATGCGGAAGCGGATGCGGACGGGGAGGCCCGTCGGGTTGTGGCGGCCGCCGGGCGCGAAGGCTTCGAGCGGGACGCGGACGTGGTGCAGCAGCGGCCTCGCGCCCGTGTAGGCGCGCCGCCCTTCGAGCACGGAGCCGCCGCCGGGCTCGGGGCGGCCGCCGTTGAGCCGGCTGTTGTAGCGGCCCTCGACGATGAAGTTGCCGAGGTCGAAGGTCGTGATCTCGTCCGGGTAGGGCGTGGAGTTGAAGGCCGCGTCGCCGCCGATCTTGATTTCGAGCACGCCGCCGTCGAAGTTCGCCTCAGTGACGAAGTAGTGATCGAACTCAAGGACGGAGGTCTGCGTGAGCGCGAGCGGGCCGATGGTGGTCGAGAAGTCGCTCTGGCCGCCGCCGGTCGCGCCGCAGTTGGCTTGCGTGGCGTCTAAAGGGTTGAAGTCGGGCGCGTACATGACGGTCGAGGTCGCGGTCGATTCGGAGCCGGTTGCGACGACGACGCCGCGGACGCGCTGGAAGGCTTGGAGTTCGGCCTGCGGATCGCCCGCCGTCTGGGCGTCGACGAGCGGCGGCGTGAAGCGCGTGTTCGAGTCCTCGCCCGTCTGATCCTCCTCGAAGTCCTCGAAGGCGAAGGCGGGCGCGTTCGTCACCGAAGGCGCGGACGGCGCGTTGAAGTCGGCCTTGCGGTTGCCCGCGTTGCCCGTGTCGATCTGGCCGGAGTCGAGGTCGCGGGCCTGCACGATGTAGTAGTAGACGCGGTTGTGACGCAGGTTCGTGTCGGTGAAAGAGAGGGTGGTCAGCCCGGCGGCGACGCGGTTGGCGGCCGACGGCACGAAGGTCGGCTCAAGCGGGGCCGTGCGGGACGCGGTCGGGTCGTCGATGCGCGGGCCGGGGTCGGTGGCGACCTCGGAGCGGTACACGTCGTAGACGATGTTCGCCGTCGGGTGCGTCGCGGTGGCCGGCCCCCAGCCGACGACGAGCGTCGTGCACGACTTGGGATCGAAGACTTCGGTGACGCCGTTGAAGACGGGCGCGGGCTTGAGCGCCGCGCCGACGGTGACGGTGATGCTCTGCGTCGCGGAGGTCGAGACGCAGTTCAACTCGTTGTCGCGCGCGGCGCGCACCTGATAGTAGTAGGTCTTGTTGAGCAGCAGCCCCGCGCCGGCGGCGTTGTCGTCGAAGGTCGTCTGCGCGGCCGGGATGTCGCCCACGATGGTGAACGGCCCCGCCGCGCTCTCGGCGCGCGAGATCAGGTAGCGCGCCGCGCCGGCGACGGGCGTGCCGCCGTTTATCGTGACGGTGACGGTGTTGGGCTTCGTGTTCGAGAGCGCGAAGGCGGGCGCGGGCAACGGCCCCTGCTGCTCGCAGGCCGTGACGCCCGCCGGGACGGAGAAGTCTTCGACGACCGTGCCCGTGCCGCCGACGCCGATGACGAGGCCCTCGCCGCGCGTCGAGGAGGACTGGGCCATCACGCCGACGCCGTGGCTGGCGAAGGCGCGCCAGATGATGGCGCGGTTCTCGCCCCCCGTCAGCTCGCGGTCGGCCGCGAGGATCGCGTCGCGCGACTCGACGAAGGTCGGGCCGCAGACGGAGAGCTGCATCCCGCGCAGCATGAGTTTATCCGCGAGGCGCGCTCCCGTGGAGACGGCCGTGGCGAGCGGGCCGGTGCGGTTGCCCCGCGCCTGAATCTCGGCGGCGACGAGGGCGGGCCGCACGATGTGCTTCGAGGGGACGATGTTCGGGATGGTGCCGTCGGTCGTCCCGGTCGAGTCGGTCGTCGTGTTGAAGTTCGGGTTGCGGAGGATGTTGCGGTACTCGATGGGGTGGACGTTATCGACCGAGCGCACCTTGCGCGGGCCGATGTAGAACTCCGTGCCGGTGGGGATGATGCCCGTGTCGAGGCGGCGCGTGCCGTCGAAGAAGACGCCGTTCGGGTCTTTCATGATCAGCAGCTCGCGCATATCCCAGAGGATCGTGCTCCAGACCTCGCCCCCGTCGTGCGTCTCGAAGGGGATCGCGCCCGGATCGGGATCGGGCGGGGCCAAGAGCGGGTTGTTGATGTAGTGGCTGTCGCGGCGCGTCAGGCCTTGGCCGTTAAGCGAGGCGTACGACCAGCGGTAGTTGGTGGCGGGGAGGCGGCGGATGCCCACGTCGAACTCGCCCGTCACGTACTCGCCGATGATGTCGTCGTCGGCCATCGAGAAGGCGAGGTAGTCGCCCCAGCCCTCGCCCTGCCCGCCCGACTCGCCGACCAGCCCGTTGCCGACGCAGTTGATGTCGCCCTTGCCGACGGCGCGGTTGTTGATCGCGTGCATCAGCTCGTGCGCCACCACGTCGAAGTCGAACGAGCCGTCGGCGCGGCGCGTGCCGCCCTCGGTGAAGAGGTACATCTGCATCCGCGGGTGCGTGCCGTCGGGCTGCGGGTTCATGTTGGCGTTGTCCGTGCCCGACCCGTCCTGCACTTCGGCAAGGACGCCGTCGCGGCCCACGCCGCCGCGGCCGAAGTTGTCCTGCTGGAAGTTGAACAGGGCTTCGGTGAAGCCGAGTTCGTAGAAGTAGTCGTGGAGGATGTTGTTGTAGTAGAAGAGCGAGAGCGTGCCCGGAAAGACGTCGGCGTTCGGCGTTTCGGGGAACGTCACGCGCCCCTCGACGTTGACGACCGGCGTGCAGGGGCCGACGCCCGAAGGGTTGTTGCAGACCGGGTCTTGGCCGCCGAACTCGTAGTTGTTCGCGAAGGTGTAGTAGTCGTCGGTGAAGAGGCGCGCGGGGTCGTAGCCGCGGATGCCCTTAGTCCCCTCGTCGTCGTTGGCGCGGTCGTCGCTGACTAAGACGTTGTTGCCCTCGGTGTAGTTCGACTGGAAGACCTGCGAGAGCGTGCGGCCGTCGTTGAGCGGGACGGCCGCGGCGAGCTGCGTGAGCGTGGCCGAGAAGGGCTGGTCGCACTCGCGCGGCGCGCCCGTGCAGGCGACGGGCGAGTTTTCGGGGACGTTGCGGCGCTTGGCTTCCGGGGCCATCGTGTAGCCGTAGGCGCGCGTGGCGGCGCGGTTCGAGTCCTCGTCGGCGACCGAAATCTCCGCGCCGCCCGCGCCCGTCGGCAGGTAGTACCAGCCGAAGGGCGAGCCGGCCGAGGGGTTGGTGGCGTCGGGCGTGCCGCGCAAGACTTGGCCGAAGGGCGTGTTGTAGACCATCGAGAAGAGCCCGCCCCCGACCGCGGAGAACGGGTGCTCGACGCGCGCGCGGATCATGCCCTCCATGAAGCCGCGGCCGTCCTGCCGCGAGACCGAGGCGGGGTTCGGCACGTCCGCCCGGTAGCCGGGGCGCTGGCCGCGCTGCGCGGGCCGGCCGTAAGCGCCGGTCAGCGTGCCGGTGTTCGAGTTGCAGGCGAGCGGCGGGCCGAACGGCGGGTTGTAGGTGCAGCCGCGGCGGCCGGCGAGCGTGGTCGGCGCGGCGTCGAAGACTTTGGCCTGCGCCGTGCCGGCGTTGTTGAAGCCCTCGACCATCGTTTGCAGATCGGGGCGAAACGCCCCGCGGCGGCTGTCAATCGCGCCGCCTCCGGGCGGGCCGAACGCGGGGTCGGCATCGCCGTCCGCGCCCCGCCCGCGGGCGCTCTTACCTCCGGGCTTCTCCTGAAACACGGTCAGGCTCGCGCGGCGCAGCACCGCGCCCGTCTGCGCGTCCACGATGTTGTCCCAGACGATGTTCTGATACTGCGGCGTCGTCAGTTGGAAGCGGTAGGCGACGCGCGCCGACTTGCCGAGCGGAAAGAGCGTGCGCGTGACGACGATGTCGTCGGAGAAGACTTCGCCGCCGGAGAAGCGCACGCCCTCCGTGTACTCGCGCGGCGCTTCGCCGAAGGTGGCGAGCACGCGCTCCGCGCCGAGCGGGACGGCCGACCAGCCCTCCAGCCCCATCTCGCGCGCCGCCGCGGCGACGGCCGCCTCGGGCGGGATCGACTCAGCGTTCGTCACCTTCACGGCCGGGTAGCTCGTGCCGCCGACGAACATCAGCCGGCCGTCGCGGTTGACGTTCGCCTGCACCTCGCCCTGAAAGTAGCGCAAGCCGCCGAGCCGCTGCTGGTAGACGATGACGGTCGTGCCGGTGTCCGGTATGTAGGAGCGACTTTTGACGGAGAGGTTTTTGAGATCGTCTTCGCCGAAGCGGAAGATGTCGCGCCACTCGGAGACGAAGCCGCGCGCGACCTCGTCCGGGTCGCTCGCGCTCGGCGCGGTCAGGTAGCCGTCGCGCGTGTAGAGAGAGCGCGGCGTGCCGGTCAGCGGGTTGTAGCTGACGGCGAGCACCGCGCCGACCCGGCTGCGCAGCGCGGCCAACTTCTCCGTCTGCGCGGCCGCCGCCTGCACGTC